>JBGUEB010000194.1:0-6651 GCA_041821565.1 Gammaproteobacteria bacterium
AAAAGTTTCGTCAATGCGGACATTCCAGGTTCGAAGTGTCCTGATCACGCGCTCATGAGCCGGGCTATTTCGTGCAGTCACGAGTGCGGTTCGAATCGGTGATACGTCTTGCGGATTATTGCTATTCAGATCAAATTGTAAATACGAAAGCGTTTTTAGCAATTTTGCAAATGGACCCTCTGGCAGCGGTTTCTCTGCATTTATCTTTTCATGCTCGATAAATGCTTCTAGCCCCTCGTTTTGATAAATCATTTCTGATTCTTCGGAAAACAGCACTGCATCACCGTCAAACGCGATCCTGATCTGCTCGAGTGGATTTTGAGGGTTGGCAGTTGGTCCGTCGTAAATAAGGCCCGAGGCAACATTGGATTCTACTGCCGCCTGCACATCTTCCTCGGTTGCGGATAAAAACAGGTCAACGTCGAAAGCATTCAGGTATTTTGCAACCGGTTCTCCACCGGTAAACGCCGCGCGCGTGATATCCAGGTTATAGTGGTTGATGGAATTGGAAATGCGCAGGCTGGTATCGGCTGAATTGCGCGATATGATGACTACCTCGGTACGTCGCGTAGCCTCGTCAATCGCATTAATGCGTAGCATCGAACTGATCAGGGCAAAGCCTGTACCCGGATTTAGTATATCGTTTTCGTGGTCCAGCTGATAACGGCAATAAGCCTCAAGTCCGCTGTTTTCATAAATCTCATTTTCTTTGCTCAAATCGAACAATGCCCGAGATGAGATTCCTATAACCAGGTAATTGCTTAGGTCGTAGGCCATGGTCTGCCCGGCTAAATTTGTTTCAGCATGATTTTAGAACACCTGTCCATGTTATACAGTGCCTGTTTGGATTCAGGCAGAGTCGATATCGAGGTCTCGACGAAACCATTCTCGATAAACCAGTGCGAAGTACGGGTTGTTAATATATATAATCGATGAATATTCTGCTTAAGCGCCGCATGCTCGGCTACCTGCAGCAATTGTTTACCGAATCCCGACCCTTGATAATCATCATGTACCGCGAGGCAGGCTACCTCGGCGATATCGTGCTCCGCTTCGGGAATGCAGGCGACACAGGCGATGATCGTGCCATCCTTGTCGATAACATGAAAATCTGCGATCTCTAACTCGAGTTGCTCCCTGGAACGCTCAACCAGTGCGCCGCTAGCTTCCAGGGGTTCGATTATTCGCAGGATGCCGCCAACGTCATCAATATTTGCGACCCGGATTCCCTCGTAAAACATATTGGTGATCATGGTGCCGTAGCCGTCGCGGGTAAACAGTTCCAGCAGCAGTCCACCGTCTACCTGCTGATCGATGATATGAACTCTGCTGACATTGGATTGAATCGCGCTGATCGCTTTTTGCAATAATTCTTTCAAATAATCCGGGGTCTCGGATTGCTGGATCAGGGTCCTGCATTCGATGGTTGTTAATGTGTCGGCCTGTTCACTATTGCCATGATTAAACTGGACAAACACCAGCTTGTCAGCACCCAGTGCCTTTGCGGTTTCAGTGGCCAGTTCCTCGGCAGGTAAATTGAAAATTTCCCCGGTTCTGGAATAACCGATGTTAGACATCAAAACCACGTGATTCGTATCCAGCAAATCATTGATAACCTGGTGCTTGATAGTCCGAACCTTACCAGAATGTTGCATATCGATACCGTCAATAATTCCCAACGGCATTCCGGTGACGAAATTTCCACTTACCAGGGTTATTTCAGAGCCCGACATTGGTGTATTCGGTAGTCCCATAGAAAGTTGCGACTCGAGATGTGTCTTAACCTCGTTAATGGCCTGGATGATAAAGGGCAGGGAAGCGGCATCACTAATGCGGATATTCTGATTAAACTCCGTGGTGATATTATGGCTGGCCAGATGCTGGTCAATTTTATGCCGGCTGCCATGCAGTAACACCAGTTTGATACCGAGATGATTGAGCAGCGCAATATCATGAATCAGACCGATAAATCGATCTGACTGAATCACATCATCAGAAATAAGAATGACAAAGGTTTTTTTCCGATGCGCCTTGATATAGGGGGCGGCGCCTCTAAACCACTGGACAAAATCCTGATTGTTGCTCATTGATCAAAAACATCCGGTAAATTAAACAACCTGATTAATTCTTTAGTAAAAGCTCAGAGAAAAACAAATGAAAACTGGAAATTTAATTTTCCTCTTAATATCAGTCACTAATAGCCTTTCCCATTATATTGTATTCGCAGTTGTTGGGAAGCGTCTATGCGGGCTAACTTAACAGCGATTCTAACAGGGATTTTTGAGCATGTAAGCGGTTCTCAGCTTCTTGCCAGACCACGCTTTGGTCACTGTCAAGAACAGACGCGGTGACCTCTTCGCCTCGATGAGCCGGCAGACAATGCATAAACAGGGCATCCTGATCGGCCAATGCCATCAATTCGGCCGATACCTGAAACTCGGAAAATATCTTTAAACGCTCATCCTGCTCCTGTTCCTGCCCCATACTGGCCCAGACATCGGTTACCAGTAGATTGGCATCTCGAGCAGCTTCGCTGGCGGTATGGAATAGCTTTACTCTGTCGCCGGAATTTTTAACGATAGCCGGGTCCGGATCGTGGTTGTCCGGGCAGCCAATATTCAAATTAAATCCAAAGCGAATGGCGGCATTGATGTATGAATGGCACATATTATTGCCATCGCCAATCCATGCCACGGTTGCACCTTCGATACTACCCCTCAGCTCGAACCAGGTTTGCATGTCGGCGAGCAGTTGGCAGGGATGGAGCAGATCGCTTAAACCATTAATGACAGGGCAGGATGCATGTTCTGCCAGTGCAGTCACGCGTTCGTGGCCAAAGGTGCGGATCACAATTCCATCTACCATACTCGATATGACCCTCGAACTATCTTCGATGGGTTCGCCCCGGCCCAGGTGGATATCCCGGTCTGACAGAAACATCGAGTGCCCGCCAAGCTGACTCATGCCGGTCTCGAAAGAAACCCGGGTTCGAGTCGATGACTTCTCAAATATCATCGCCAGCACCTTTCCCTGCAGCGGCGTATGCGCGATTCCCTGCTTGAGACGCTGCTTAACATCGATAGCATTGCTGATCAGGGCAAGCAGCTCATCAGTGGTGAAATCAAGCAGGCTGAGAAAATGGCGATTATTCATGATGTTCGGCTCAGGAAGTGAAGGTATTAATACAGGAAATCAGGCGTTCGGCTAATTCGGTAACCTGGTCCGAATTAATGATTAGCGGCGGCAGCAGGCGAACTACACGTTCCGCCGCGACGTTAATCAACAGACCGTTTTGCAGGGCGAGAGCGACCAGGGGCGTACAGTCCTGTTTCATTTGGATGCCAATTAAAAGACCCAAATTGCGGATTTCAGACACGTCATTATTGCCGGACAGACCTTGGTTCAACAATGACACCAGTTGTTCACCACGTTCCTGGGCATTTTCCGCAAGCCTGTTTTCAACGATAGAATCGAGCACGGTCAGTCCGACACGACAGGCAAATGGATTGCCGCCAAAGGTTGAACCATGGTTGCCTGGCTGAATCACATTCGCAGCTACTCCTTTTGCCACGCAGGCGCCTATCGGGATGCCGTTACCTAGCGCTTTCGCCAGGGTCATCACGTCTGGCGCCATGTCTTCGTGTTGAAATGCAAATAGTTTTCCAGAACGGCCGATGCCGGTCTGAATTTCATCGAGTATCAGGAGCCAGTTGTTATCGTCACATATCTGTCGTAGTGATTCCAGGTAGCCGCGTTCGGGAATAATAATGCCAGCTTCGCCCTGAACCGGTTCGACCATAATGGCAACGATTTTCTTATTGTTAGCCGCGATTGCACGTATCGATTCAACATCATTGTAGGGCGCCCGTATGAAACCAGATACCAGTGGCTCGAAGCCAGCCTGGACCTTGCGATTTCCGGTTGCACTTAGCGTGGCCATCGTACGCCCGTGAAAACTGTGTTCCATGACGACTATCTGTGGATCTTTAATCCTGCGTTGATGCCCATACAGGCGCGCCAGTTTTATTGCAGCTTCATTCGCTTCGGCGCCCGAGTTGCCGAAAAAAACCCGATCCATACCCGATAACTGGCAAATCTTATCGGCCAGTTTTTGTTGCCACTCGATGGTGTAGATATTCGAGGTATGTAGAAGAATGGGGGCCTGCTGCTTTATCGCTTCGGTTACGGCGGCATAATTGTGTCCGAGACTGGTAACCGAGATACCGCATAGCGCATCGAGATACTGTTTATCATGCGCATCCCAGAGATAAATGCCATCTCCCCGGGTAAAACTGACTGGCAGGGAATTGTAGGCGGAGATTAAATGTTCAGACATCTTGATAGGCCACAGCAGCGCTGAAAAAAACGCTCAAACATACGCCTATTTGCTTTAATTTCAAGCTTTTTATTGTTTGCTGTTTTGAATACCCGTCGGTATAAAAAAAGCCCCGGGCGAGCGGGGCTTTTAAGGATCGAAATTAATGGTAGCTTAGAGTGGAAAACCACCGTGTGCAAATGCGGTCATTGATAGAATCATTGGGATAGACAATAGCGTATTAGTGCGCGATGCCATCAACGCAACAAATTTAGCTTTGGCGATAACCTCTGCGTCGTGGCTTTGTCCGTCCAGGCCGAGGATTTTTTTCTGGTTAGGCCAGATTAGAACCCATACGTTGAACAACATGATGGTACCCATCCAGGCGCCAACACCAATAACGGCCGCACCCGATTTAAGCATGAAGGCGTCGCCGAATATGCCCATTTTCATTAATAATGCCGCACCTGACAACCAGGTAGCAAGCGCAGTCCAGCGAAACCATAACAGCGCTTTCGGAGCAATATACTTATTAATACTTGCTGCACCTGGTCCACCGCCTTCGACTTCTGAGAGGGCAGTCGCAACAGCCGGCACCTGTATGAAGTTGAAGTAGTAGAGCAGGCCAATCCAGGTAATACCCGCTAACACATGGAACCACACGGTCCACTCAAGAGGGTTGGTCGATCCATCTGAATAGATCATCATGATGATGGCTGATAATACGACACCCGATACAATGGTGCCGGTAATAGATTTTAAAGGATTCATGGATGACTCCCAGAAATAATGGTTTAGAATAGGGAAGTGATCACAATCATTATACTGAAAATGTTCCTTCCTCCTGACACGCGGCGGAGTATAAGGGCTTTCACCAAACGGCGCAATGAATCTATGTTAAGCCGTTGAAAATTATCGAAAATACATAAATATTGTGGGGTTATATGTGCGGTCTATTTGGCGCATTGAGTTTTAGCGGGCAGTCAATTGAACCTGGTATTGCCAGGGCGATGTCAGAAAAGGTAGCCCGCCGTGGGCCGGATGACCGGGGCGAGTGGTTTGACGGGCCAGTCATGCTCGGGCATCGTCGCCTAGCGATCATCGATTTATCGCCACAGGGGCATCAACCCATGCATGATGTTGGTGAGCAGTATACGATTGTGTTTAACGGCACCATTTACAATTACCCTGAATTGCGCGAACAGTTAATTTCTGATGGCTATGTGTTTCATTCGCACAGCGATACCGAGGTGATACTCAATGCCTATGCTCGCTGGGGTGAAACATGTACTGAAAAACTGCATGGTATGTTCGCATTTGCAATATGGGATAAAAGCGCACAATCGCTATTCCTGGCGCGTGATCGTATGGGTATCAAGCCACTCTACTATGCAAAAACCCCCGATGGTTTTTACTTCGCGTCGAATCCCCAGGCATTGTTGGCCACAGGTCGGTGCGATACAGCCATAGATCCGGTCGGATTACACTACCAGTTGAGTTTGCACGCGGTAATTCCGGCGCCGCGTACCATTTTGAAGGGCATTCGCAAATGCCAGCCAGCATTTCAGATGCGCGTAGGCACGGACGGTAGCCTCAGCGAATCAAGATACTGGTCGTTACAGGCGCATCGTCCGAGTGTGCCAATGTCGGCACAGGAGTGGAACGATTCGATTCATGATGCGTTGATGGAATCAGTCAAAAGGCGACTGCAAATTGCCGATGTACCGGTAGGGGTGCTGCTCTCGGGAGGTCTTGATTCCAGCCTGCTGGTTGCTCTGCTGGCCGAAGCGGGCGTGGGGCAGATTAAAACATTTAGCATCGGTTTTGAGGACCAGCCAGAAGAAAGGGGTCATGAATTTGAGTTCTCTGACGCGGTTGCGCAAATGTACAACACCGAACATCACAAATTCCTGATACCGAATGACCAGGTATTGACCCGTTTGCCGGAAGCGGTGCGGTCGATGGCTGAACCCATGGTGGGGCAGGATGCAGTGGCTTTTTTCCTGTTGTCCGAACAGGTTTCGAAAAGCGTTAAGGTAGTCCAGAGTGGCCAGGGAGCCGATGAAGTTTTTGCCGGCTATTTCTGGTATGAGCGCATGCAGCATTCGCTCGGATCTCCATTACAACGATTTTCACCCCACTATGTCGACCGCGATCACGCCGAGTTTTGCGATACCGTGGTAACAGCGTATCGGGGTAAAGATTATACCTCTGAGTTGATCGAGGAAAATCTTGCAAGCGAGCAGGCTGATACCTTTATGGATGCTGTGTTGCGTTTCGATGTGACCACCCTGGTTGTCGATGACCCGGTAAAACGGGTAGACAATATGACCATG
>JBGUEB010000195.1:0-6600 GCA_041821565.1 Gammaproteobacteria bacterium
GAATAGCGACCACCAGGGGCTCACCTGGCTGTATGCTGTGGGGCCGGGAGGATAACGTGACCTCCCCAATGGCAACACTATCGTTGCGTGTGGCTTTGCCAGCGGTTTGATTCATGGCGCCGATAAAGTCGGCGACAAACAAGGTGCTGGGTTCACGATAAATTTCAGTCGGTGTGCCAATTTGTTCTATCACGCCCTGGTTCATTACGACGATGCGATCGGCCATCGTCAGCGCCTCTTCCTGATCGTGCGTGACCATTACCGTGGTGACACCCAGGCGCCGCTGCAACGCTTTCATTTCATGGCGTAAGTGCGTGCGTACCTTTGCATCGAGCGCGGAGAGCGGTTCATCGAGTAATAACAGTCCGGGTGACATCGCCAGTGCCCTGGCCAGGGCAATGCGTTGTTGCTGCCCGCCCGATAGTTGCGCGGGGTACTTTTTACCCTGCTCCGGAAGCCCAACCAGTTCCAGCAGTTCGGCCACTCGTTTGGCGATATCGGCCTTGCTAACCTTTTGATTTTCGAGGCCAAAGGCGATATTTCTTTCAGAGGTCAGGTTTGGAAAGAGCGCATAAGACTGGAATACAATACCGAAGTCACGCTCCGACGGCGGTAACGCGGAAATATCCTTGCCCGCCTGAATGACCGTGCCGGAAGTTTGAATATCAAGACCAGCTATGGCACGCAGGAACGTGGTTTTACCGCAACCCGAAGGTCCCAGAAAACAAATGAATTCACCTTCATATACATCGAGTGACACACTGTCCAGCGCGCAAAAATCGCCGAACATCTTACTCAACCGGTCTATCTGAAGATATGGTTTTGCATTCTCGTTATTGACCGCTTGCTGTTCACTCATTTCGATTAATATTGTTGGTAACGGGATTGACGGCACGAGTTATAAACAACCTGCCAGAAATAAAACGGCCTGATCATAGACGCTGATCAGGCCGTAATCTACTCAAAATACAATACTACTTCGGATCAGACTTTGAATCGTAGCGCTTTTGCCACTCGGACAAAATTGTTCTGCGATTATTAGCCGCGTATTCAAAATCGTTCTTGATCATTTTATCCAGCAGGTTTGTAGGAAAGTACTTAACCGGCTTGGCTACGCCCGGGTAAGCAACAACCGCATAACCCGTATTGTACATTTCGTTGGCTTTTTTGGTAATTGACCAGTCGACCAGGGTTTGCGCGGCTTTTAGCTTATCGGTACCCGCAATAATAGCGGTGGCTTCCATATCCCAACCAACTCCTTCTTCTGGAACAATAATTTCAATCGGCGCACCCTTGGCTTTTGATTTTGCACCACGGAATGCGAATGAGATACCGATTGGAATTTCTCCGGCCGCGGCTAACTTACAGGGCTTGGAACCAGAATGCGTGTAACGCGCGATATTTTCATGCAGTCTATCCATGTAAGCCCAGCCACCGTTCTTGCCGAACATCTGTAACCAGCTGGAAACATCCAGGAAGCCGGTACCCGACGAGTTAGGATTCGGCATAATCAGATGACCCTTGTACATTGGCTTCAACAGGTCAGTCCAGGTTTTTGGTGGCGTCAGATTGTATTTCGCGGCTTCAACCGTGTTGTAACAAACCGCTGCTACCCATGCATCCATACCCACCCAGGACGGTACCGCGCCCTTGTCGACAAACTTCTTGTCCAGCTTGCCAACACCTTTTGGTTTGTAAGCCTCTAACATTCCTTCACTTTTAAGCAAAAGTAGTGATGTGGCAGCCAGACCCCAGACCACGTCGGCTTGCGGATTATTTTTTTCCGCGAGTAACTTGGCGGTGACGATACCAGTCGAATCCCGAACCCATTTAATCTTTATATCGGGGTGATCCTTGTTAAACATTTCGGCATAGCGCGCAAGGTCTTCTGCTTCGACGGCCGTATAAACAGTTAACTCGGTAGCCGCAAATGCCGACTGGCCAATACCCAGCATCATCACGGCAGCCACGCATGCTATTAATGCACTCTTCTTATAAACTCTTGTTATCATGTTACTTCTCCTCCGGAGGTTTAGTGGGGGTTACATCTAAGTTTATTCTTAATATTTTTACTTTTGATTACAAAAATAAATATTTGCCCAGGTGACATAATACCGGTCAGACGTGGCCTGAGACAAGTTTAAATGATTAACACTATAAATTGTCTGACCAATGAAAAGAACGCTATCTTCCCCGAACTTTCCCGGAACTGGTATTTTTACTTTGTTTTCCGGGCGCCGAGCTACCATGCTACCCGATCTGGCAATTGTAAAATCGTTAAATTTTATAATCCATATAGATTGCATCGATGAATACTGTACTAACCATCCTCCATAGTATGTAATATGAAGCTTGCTTGATCTGTCTGGAACCACACGCTATCTGAATATTCATTTGGTGACTGAAACGCTAATGTGTCTGGTATCGACAACAAACTCAAAGAATTTATCTTTTCCGCGAATACGAGATAACGCTGTCTGGATGCATGACCGGCGCTCGCGGTTGCAACTAAGTTGACTAAATTTGCACCCGAGAGACCAGGAAAAGGAATTCGGGTCGGCATGAATGCGAGCTCGCGCGCAGGCGGCGTGCGTTGGTTGTTTCATTTACCACTACTACTGGTGTTCCTGGCAGTATCGCATTCAGCGCTGGCAGCTGATCCCGCTAATATTCACTGGGCCTATTCGGCCTATTTTGGCACGGGTACCTACAAGTTAGGTGATCTCGCAACGGTCGCGGTTGTGCGTCCGACACCAGGCTGGACTTTCCGCGAGGCCGCCATCGATGAAGACGGCAAACGTACCGTCGGCTGGCGTCTTCGCGTTCCTGTTGCGATCGGTTATCACCAATTCGATTTTCGTAACATTTCCGAGATTATAGATCCGGGTAACGTGGTTACCCTCAGTGTCATCCCGGGCGTCGAGATGGATATTCCCGTGACCCGGCGCTGGCTGCTTCGGCCTTTGCTATACGCGGGCTGGGGTACCGTGACCGATAGCTCCGAAACCGCCTGGAGCTACTGGACCGGCATCAAGAGTCGCTACACCTGGAACACGGGCAAGCTCGAATGGTCCCTGTTGAACGCTATCAGCTACGTGGGCTTCAATCCCAACGCGGACGGCACAGAGGGCATGGTTCCCATCATGGCGGGGTTCGAATGGGCTTATCCCTTCACTAACTGGAAGATGGACAATGTCCCGCTCGAATTGAGCTGGCACCTGGAATATACAAGCTTCCAGAATGATCTGGATATCCCTCCTTTTCTAGATTCAAATACCGAACGCGTACTGGACTTGTGGCAGGTTGGCGTGGCCCTCGGCAAGCATGGCAAGTCATTCGAGTTTTTGGGAATGGAGTGGGACCGGATTGGCCTCGCCGTTGAGCGCGGGGGTAATAATAATCTCCGCGGTATAAAGATTTACTTCAGTTCGGTGTTTGATAAATAAAGCCGCTGGCTAGTGGCAGTAAAAACTTCAAGCTGAAAACCGTCTGCGATCAAAAGTCCTCGCGAAATTTTTTCCAGATAAATCGCAATACCCGGGTCAGGGACGGATCCTCTTTGCGCACTCGCGCGTCCATCTCGCTGCCGCTAATCCACGCACCTTCGTCGATCTCTTCCGGCTGTAACTCGAAGGGACCTTCATTGATAGTCCGGTAAACGATGCAGTGTTCCATCCCGGTGATGGTTGAAGCCGGTAAGCGAAATAATTGTTCAAGCGATGTTGTGAGCGTTATACCCAGTTCCTCTTCGAGTTCTCGAATCGCACAGCCGTGATAGTCTTCACCACTGTCAACATGACCGGCAGCCGAACTATCCCATAGTCCCGGGTGGTTATCCTTGCTCATGGATCGCTTCTGGATAAACAGATCGTGTTTCTTGTTAAACACCAGAATGTGTACCGAGCGATGCATCAAACCACGTGCATGAATCTCTCCGCGAGTTTTAATGTCGACGATTTCGTCATTCTCGTTAACAACATCGAGCAATTCCTCGCTGACCGGTATCAACATTGAATCGACTTCCCTTTTTTTCCATATAGATGCTGATACAACATACCACCTTGTTTAAGTCCCGCGTAACGCACCTCGGACCAGTGTTTGAAGGCCCGGTAACCATCTTCGCCCAGCGAAGACAACAATGAAGGCCTTAACTCATTCGCAACCTGTTCGCTGGTTTTGGCAGAAAAACCAGTAAACGCATCGGTGCGATCATTAAACCGAATTTGTTCAAAACCGACAGACTCGAGGGCCACATTAAAAGCAGCCTGGTCGACAAAGTAAAAGTTTAGACCGCGATCACGTAACATTTTATCCCAGACATGAAAAGCCCGGTTTTTCTCAAGAATCATCCAGTCAGAGCCGACCAGCCAGCCGCCAGGCTTAAGTACGCGGGCAATTTCCCTGAAAAATCCGGCCAGGTCGCTCATATGGCAGGCCACCGCGGTCATATATACAATATCGAAGCTTTCATCGGCAAATTGAAGGGGACCAGGGTTACCCAGGATTAACCGGACCCGATCATCGACATGATTTGCCTCGACCAGTAACCTCGCCCGTCCCAGTACTACTTCGTCTATATCGAAACCGATAATATCAGTAGCGCCGAGGTCACGCGCCATGGTGACTGATGCACCCCCCAGGCCGCAACCCAGGTCAAGCACGCGCCTGCCATCCAGTTCGAAACCGTGCAGAACCCTGCCGACTTCCTCATCACCCCCGGCCGACAGGTAGCCGCTTCCGTATACCATTTCCAGGGTATCGATATTGCGTTGATCGTAGAGATTTTTTGACTTGTCTTCGGACACAAACGTTTAATTAGTACCAGTCGATAAAACATTATAATCAACCTTGACTCAAAGGCGGTGGACTTTTTAAACTCAGGCAGTAACAATCCGATTAAGGGATTTAATTAATCAGCCACTAATCGGTGAAAAACTCATGGCCGCTAACTTGAATGAAGTATCCGCAGAAGCAATTCTGATACGTGACGATGACAATGGTATCGCCACACTAACTCTGAACAGACCCGAACAATTCAACGCCCTGTCCAGTGACATGTTGTTCGAACTGCAGGCCGCGCTAGACGATATTAGTGCCGACCCCAGTATTCGGGTTGTCATTATTGGCGCGAATGGCAAGGGATTCTGCGCAGGTCATGATCTGAAAGAGATTCGCTCCAGCACTGACAAGTCATTTCATCAGGATTTGTTTGATCGTTGTAGCAAGATGATGCTCACCATCAATACCATGCCGCAACCCGTCATCGCCCAGATCGATGGCATTGCCACCGCGGCTGGTTGCCAGCTTGTTGCAAACTGTGATCTCGCGGTTGCCACGGTGGAATCGCGTTTCGCTGTATCCGGTATTAATCTCGGTTTGTTCTGCTCAACACCAGCAGTGCCCCTGAGTCGAAATTTATCCCGCAAACGGGCCATGCAGATGTTGTTAACCGGCGATTTCATCTCGGCTGAACAAGCGCAGTCTTATGGTTTAATAAACGATGCTGTAAATAATAACGAGCTGAAGCAGGCAACAATGGACCTGGCGCATAAAATTGCTGCCAAATCTCCCCTTGCGATCAAACTCGGTAAACAAATGTTTTATCAGCAATTAACCCTGGATTTATCCGCGGCTTACGCCTTTGCCGGTGAAAGAATGGCCTGCAATATGGATAGCGAGGATGCCCGCGAAGGCATGGATGCATTCATGGAGAAACGCAGGCCCGAGTGGAAGGGTCGATAGCCACCCGTGGTGGATAATAAAATCGTGAATCAGAACAATCTATATTCGAATAATCTGGACAAAAATCCGGCGAATTTTACACCATTATCACCGCTGACGTTTATCGAACGCGCTGCTTCGGTTTATCCAGATCGGCCTGCCGTGGTCTACGGCAATATTCGCCGTAGCTGGAACGAAACCTACGACCGTTGTCGGCGCCTGGCCTCGGCGCTGGTTAAGCGAGGGGTAGAAGTAGGCGACACCGTTGCTGTCATGCTGCCCAATATCCCCGCCATGTGCGAAGTGCATTTTGGCGTACCCATGACTGGCGCCGTACTAAATGCGCTCAATATTCGTCTGGACGCCGATGCAATCGCCTTCATGTTAAAACACGGCGAGGCCAAAGTTCTGTTAACAGATCGGGAGTTTTCAAAAACCATCCAGGTGGCCGTGGCGCAACTCGAAGTAAAACCGCTGGTAATCGATGTTGATGACCCGGCATTCAGCGGTGGCGAATTCATCGGCGAACTCGAATACGAGGCTTTCCTCGAGGAAGGCGATGCGAACTTCGACTGGCAATTACCCGCAGATGAATGGCAGGCAATATCACTCAGTTATACCTCGGGTACTACCGGTGATCCGAAGGGTGTTGTCACCCATCACCGGGGGGCCCATTTAAACGCCGTGTCTAACCTCATGGCCTGGAACATGAGTGCTTTCCCGGTTTACCTGTGGACGCTACCAATGTTTCACTGCAATGGCTGGTGCTTTCCGTGGACTATCGCAGCATTGAACGGTACCAGTGTTTGCCTTCGCGCAGTACGCGCCGATGCTATTTTTGATTTGCTTAAAAAGGAAAAGGTCACCCATCTCTGTGGT
>JBGUEB010000196.1:0-6567 GCA_041821565.1 Gammaproteobacteria bacterium
TTCCACTGGTTACGGTACAAAAATAAGAAACGCCGGCGGACGCTCCGACAGTACCGCTGAATGTGTAACCAGCGGGTTTCACAGCCATTACATTGGTGGCTACTGTGTCACAAGCAGTACTTAATGTAGTAGACCCGTTCGAAGCATTCAAAGATTTTGCGGCATAGTTTATAGAGGCGCCGGAAGATAATTCTGCCGCTACACCTGCAGTGGCTGCGGCTTGCGCATCACCGGATAGATCCTGGAATTTCGCCAGTGCGGTCACACCCAGAATGCCCAGCAGGACGATAACTACGACTAATTCGATCAGGGTGAAGCCTTTTTGTACGTTTTGCATTTTTACAACTCCTCGAATAATAAGGTTTAGTGATTTAGTTCAATATTACAGGTCACGATTAAAGTAATATACTAGAATAGTAGTATAACTAAATGAAAAGTGTGAGTTTTTGTGAAGCATTTCTCAGAAAATTTGTGACCCGATAAGCATGACTATAGTCAACAAAAAACCTGGTGCAGGATTTTCGTTATTCGAGTTCGTAATCGTTATCGTCCTGCTCAGTATATTGTCGGTATTTGCGCTCGGCGGATTGTTCGATCGGGATGAGTTTGCCGCCAGGGGATTTTTCGACGATACCGTCAATGCGGTGCGCTTTGCCCAGAAGCTGGCGATGAGTACAGGTTGTGAGGTGGAGGTGGTGATTAGTGCATCGGGTTATCAATTGTCGCAAGTAGGGCCGCCAGACTGCACCACAGGGGCTTTCGTCCCGGTTAAAAATCCTGCAAATCGTGCTAATGATTATAAAAACATAAATAGTGGCTTCAGCCTCTCTCCGACCCCATCTATTACCTTTAATGCCCGTGGAATTCCGCTATCAGGTAGTGATGTAACCATTACGGTAAGCGGAACTAGTCATAGTTTTACTGTGGATGGGCAGACAGGATTGGTGTGGTAAATGCTATTCCGAAACAAAATGCAGAGAAATCGTGGTTTTACACTGCTGGAAATTATCACCACGGTGGTAGTGATCGCGGTTGCAGCCACGGCATTGATGAGTGTTTTTAGTAGCACCGTAGCGACCAGCGCAGACCCTGTACTTGAACACCAGGCTATTGCCGTAGCCGAAGCCTATATGGAAGAGATATCGCTCAAGGATTTTGACCAGTCGGGTCCACTGGCTCCGCCACGTGCTGAATATAACGATGTGCGGGATTATAACAACCTGCCCGATGCAGTAGTAAGAGATCAAAATGGTGTTGCTATTGGGTCCTTGAGTGACTACAGCATAACGGTGACTGTAGTTCCCGATAGTCTGAATGCGATTCCTATGGTCGATTCGCTGCGCATCGATATTACCGTCAGCCATGCCTCGATTGACCCTGTTCTATTAAGCGGTTACCGGACAGATTACTAGTGCAGATTCGAACCAAACAGGCGGGGTTTTCTCTGATGGAACTGATCCTGGTGATTGTTCTACTCGGCATCATGGCCAGTGGTGCAGGATTGCTAATCACGTCCCCGATCGATGCCTATAACGACCAGGTGCGGCGCCAGCTGTTGGTTGACCAGGCCGAGATGGCATTGCGCCAAATAGCTCGCGATGTGCGCCGGGCCCTGCCGAACAGCATACGCACCACTTCAATCGGTGCGGGTTGGGCGCTCGAAATGATAAATACCGTGGATGGTGCACGTTACCGAGATGAAGTCGGTGGAGTATTCACCACGGATGATGATATTCTGGATTTTACCAGCCTGGACACAGCGTTCAATTTTCTCGGCAGATTAAATCTTACTGTTCTGACAGCAGACCATCGTCTGGTCATATACAATACTGCGCCTGCCAATATTTATAGCGATGCAGCGCCCCCTGGGGCCAACCCCGGAATTATTACACCGGCAGCGACTACCCTGACCCTGTCCGATGCGCCAGCAGGGGCCGAGGAGCATCGACTCACATTGAGTGCTGACTTTCAGTTTTCCCAGCAGTCGCCGGGACAACGCGCCTTCATAGTAGATGGTCCGATCAGTTATATCTGTAATCCAGCCTTCGGCCTTATCACACGTTATAGTAATTATGATTATGTCCTGGCGCAGCCTGTGCCACCAGCTGGTGCCAGTGAAGGTCCGGTGGTTACACGGCTTGCCAGCTGCAGCCTTAACTATACGGCCGGCACCGCGCAACGCGGGGGTATAGTCACACTGGAACTAACGCTCAGTGATTCTGGTGAATCAGTTAGCCTGCTACACCAGGTTCATGTGGATAACGTACCATGAAATCGGCTAACAGAGCGTTATTGGGGTTATACCAGGGAGCCGAGGGTAGTCAGACGGGATTTACCCTGATAACCGCGTTGTTTCTACTGATTGTGGTTGCCGGATTATCTGTTTACATGATCACCATACGAAACGTGCAACAGTCGACAGTTGTTTTCGCTCAGCAGGGCGCGCGGGCAATGCAGGCTGCGCGGGCAGGGATCGAATGGGGCATTTATCAAGCCATGGATACTATCCCAGCTTGCGGCAACAGTACGTTTTCAGCAACTGGTACCGCGCTAAGCGCATATAGCATTACTGTAGAATGTACCACGAGTGCGCACATTGAAGCAGGTGTGACGATTAATACATATGTGCTGACGTCGATCGCCGAGACAGGCACTTATGGAACACTCGATTATGTCTCTCGAAGATTGCGCGCAACCGTATCTTTACAACCACCATAAATCTATAGATATCAAGTGGTTTGCAAAACAATCTAAACAAAAAAATGAAATGTTGAGATTTAGACACTATAATAAAGAATCTGAACCCTGTGGATGACAGAATGTCGCTGCCGAGCCAAATAAAACCAACCCTTTTGCTGGTCGACGATGATTCGATAATCGCCGATAGCCTTGAGTTTGTGTTGAGCGAGGAATACCAGGTTAATCGTGCCTCGGACCGGCTTTCCAGTTTTGAGTTATTAAGCAAAATGGAAGCTTCACCCGCGCTCGCGCTGGTGGACCTGGGCTTGCCGCCGGATACCCATAAACCGGATGAGGGCCTGGCAGTTATACGTAAAATTTCGCAAATGCACCCTTCTACGCGGGTGCTGGTATTGTCGGGTCAGGACAATAAAAAACACGTCTTCCAGGCCCAGCAAGAAGGCGCCGTCGATTTTATCGAAAAGCCCTGCGATATCGCAGAAATCAAGGTTCGTCTGAAAAAACAGATTAAAGCCAGTGGTGGTGCTATCGAAGAAGACTCTATCGAGGGTTTAATTGGTCATAGCGAACCGATAGAACTGTTGCGCATGCAAGTAATTCAGCTTGCCGGGTCGCCATATCCGGTATTAATAGAAGGTGAGTCGGGTGCTGGCAAGGAAGTAGCTGCGCGAAATCTCCACCTGTGTAGTTCGCGTAAACAAGCGCCGTTTTTAACTTTGAACTGTGCAGCTTTCAATGGAGAGTTACTCGAATCGCAATTGTTCGGGCATGTCAAGGGAGCCTTCACTGGCGCTACCGAAACCAAGAAAGGATTTTTTGAAGAAGTTGGCTCCGGTACCCTGCTGCTCGATGAGGTGGCAGATTTACCATTGGATTTACAGGCCAAGCTGCTGCGGGTACTCGAAGATGGCGAGTTTTATCGACTCGGTGAGACGCAGCCCAGGCATTCTTCCGCACGCGTCCTGGCGGCAACTAACAAGAATATAATTGAGGCTATACAAAAAGGTCAGTTCAGGGAAGATCTATACCACCGGCTCAGTGTATTGACCCTGAGGATACCATCACTAAATGAAAGAGGTGACGACAAGACCATTCTGCTTGAATATTTCAAGCAAAAGGTGGATGAACAAATCGCTACTTTTCAGCTTGATAAAGAGGCTTTAAGTGTCTGGAATGAATATACATTTCCGGGGAATGTGCGAGAATTGAGAAATATAATAATACGATTGTCGGCCAAGTATCCCGGGCAAACCATAAAAGCAGACGTACTCAAAATGGAGATGTCGGGATTACATCGTCAAACCAGTACTATTAACAGTGAAGACTGGCTAAAAAATGAGTTACATTCAGATCACTTCCAACTCGATCAAATGTTGAAGTCAGTGGAAAAGGAATTGATCGGCCTTGCTTTGAGTGAAAGCGATGGCAATGTTAGTAAAGCGGCGGATATGCTTGGAATCAATCGCACGACACTTTACGGCAGGATGGGTCGCCAGGATGGTGAAGAGTAATGTACGAGGAATATTTTGGCCTCAGTAGACCACCATTTAAGATATCACCGGATACCAGTCTGTTTTTCGAAGGTGGTAAACGCGGCGATATTCTCGGTGCGCTAGTGTACGCGGTTCAGCGCGGTGAAGGGATTGTTAAGGTAGTCGGGGAAGTGGGTAGTGGTAAGACCATGTTATGCCGCATGCTCCAGTTAAAGCTCCCGAAAACGGTTGAAATAATCTATATCGGTAATCCCAGCGTCTCTGCCGAGGATATATTGTTCGTTATCGCACACGAACTGGAATTGCATGCTTCGAAAGATGCGTCCAAGCACGAAGTGATGCATATGTTGCACGATTATTTGTTGCAGCGGCATATAGAAAATAAACAGGTAGTGTTGTTTATCGAAGAAGCGCAGGGCATGCCGCTGGAAACGCTGGAAGAAATACGACTGTTATCAAACCTTGAAACCGATGAGCACAAACTGCTGCAAATAATATTGTTTGGACAACCCGAACTGGATGAAAATCTGTCGAATAAATCGATTCGACAATTACGCGAAAGAATTACGCATAGTTTCAATTTAGCGCCCCTGACTTACGCGGAAATTCATGAATATCTTAATTTTAGAATCCGTGAAGTTGGTTATACCGGCCCCGAATTAGTAACCGAGGGCCTGGCTAAAAAAGTAGAAAAGTATTCACAAGGGTTACTGCGCAGAATTAACATTATAGCGGACAAGATATTATTGTCGGCCTTCTCAGAAAGTACCCATGACCTGACATCCCGGCATGTCATTGCGGCCGTAAATGACAGTGATTTCAGTGGCGAAACCCAGAAAAAGTCGAATGCAGGGTGGTGGCTGGTTCTGATTATTTTGATGGCATTGTCTTTTGCTATGTATAAAAACCAGCCCTTATGGAGCGACGCGCTGGCACAATTAAAGGCCTGGCTCCCTGTTTTTCAGGAAAACCAGTCGCTGCAGGTAGATATGCCCGCCAATAATGAAAAAGATGTGGCAGAAAAAACTGAAGGAAAACCAGGCGCTGATCAGCAGTTCACCGTGACGGATGCCGGGCTACAGGTTTCCAGCGATGAACGGCCAGGCCCTGAAATCACATCAGTCAAGTATGATCCGGTAGATTTCGAAGAACAGTTAACCGCACAAGAACCTCAGCCTGCCGATGAATCGTTAACCTCAATAGATGTGTACGCTACCGATGAAGCAAATATTCCAATTGATACGATCACGATGAATGAATCGATGGTTTCGGAAACTCCTGGTGTCGCCGATGAAACGATAATTACACTGGTTTCGGAGCCAGAAGAACTCAGCACCAGCCAGGAACAGCTGAAGACAGCTGACACGGTCGCAGCTTCGCAAAATACCCAGCAGCAAATAGAGGCTGTACAGCAGACCGAAGCGGTAGATATCGAAGGGGCATCGACCGATGATTCAATGCAGGTCGGCGCAAACATGGCTAGCGATTACAATAAGTGGTTAGAATTCAAACTAAAACAAAGCCGCGAATGGTTGAGTGCTGCTGACAAGGACAAGGTGTCGATCCAGGTTTTGGTGCTCGGAAAATCGGCGGCCAGGGAGTTAGTGTACTACCTGCAAAATAGTTGGCCTTTGAACCTGGATGAAACCTATTTGTACGAGGTGAATCTTGATTCGCGGGCTATCTATCGTGTGTTTTACAGTGAATTTGATTCGGTCGCTCACGGACGGCGTGAAATCGAAGCTTTACCCAGGGCGCTCAAGTCAAATTCACCTTATTTACATTCAGTCTATCGAATGCAAAAAGTGTATCTCTAGCTAAACTCTAGCTAGAGGGGAATTAAGTGGAATCAATACAATGAAAATTACCTTATCGCTAATCGTCATAATCGTTCTCGCGGGCTGCAAATATGGGCCAGAGCGAAGTGAGCGGATGGATGTGGCGGGCCATCTTAATGAACCCGTAGCGCCGGTTGCTGAGAACATACTTACCATTCCTCCAGTTGTTGAACAGGTGCCGATTATTGCCGCACCGGAGCCTGCTGAAAAATTACAAACCTTTACCGTCGTGGTGACTGATATCCCTGCAAACGAGCTGCTGTTTGCACTGGCTCGCGATGCGCGCCTGAACCTGGATGTTGATCCCAGTATAACCGGCAGGGTGAGTATTAACGCAATCGACCAAACCCTGCCGCAAATTCTGCGCAGAATTTCGCGCCAGGTGTCCCTGCACTACTATATGGACGGTCCCAACCTGGTCGTCGAGCGGGATGTACCCTTTACCCGGGAGTACAGGGTAGATTATTTAAACATGGACAGGAGCGCCACGTCGAATATTCAAATGTCGACCAAAATAGCTTCGACCGGAACCGTTG
>JBGUEB010000197.1:0-6497 GCA_041821565.1 Gammaproteobacteria bacterium
ATGGCCAGCTTGAAGCATACCGCCTTGGCTGCCAGCAGATTAAGAGAAGGGGTTCCCTGGACACCCGGAAAGATGGTTTTGCTGATTTTCCTGGCATGCTCTTTTTTGCATAAAATCACACCGCCCCGGCCCCCTTTCAAGGTTTTGTAAGTCGTAAAGGTCACAAAATCCGCATGGGAAACCGGACCGGGAATAACCCCGGCAGCAACCAGACCGGCAATGTGGGCCATGTCAACCAGATACAGGGCACCCACCGATGCGGCAATTTTACCGAGCCGTTCAAAGTCAATTTCACGCGGGTAAGCCGACCCGCCCGCAATGAGCAATTTGGGCTGGACTGATCTGGCAAGCTTTTCTACTTCGACATAGTTAATCAGACCGCTTTCCCGGTCTACCCCGTAGTGATGCGCATCGAACCAGCGGCCAGACATATTGGGGCCGGCACCATGGCTTAGATGACCACCCGCCGCAAGATTAAGACTGAGGATACGGTCACCCGGGGTTAGCGTGGCAAAAAATACCGCCTGGTTGGCCTGGGTTCCCGAATGGGGCTGGACGTTGACATAGTTACAGTCGAATAACTCCCTGGCGCGATCGATGGCGGCCTGCTCGATGATGTCAACGTATTCACCGCCGCCGTGAAAACGGTGACCGGGATAGCCCTCCAGGGTTTTATTGGTGATCGGATGCGCAAGCGCATCGAGTACTGCCCGGCTCACGATATTTTCCGATGCAATCAGTTCGATCTGGTTTTGCTGACGCTCCAGTTCACCATTCAACGCATCGCCTATGGGCGGATCGGAAGTGGCTACACCGTCATCAAAAAAATCAGCCATCGGCGGCTCTATTTGTCGCCAGCCTGCCAGTGGCCGGACTTGCCACCCGATTTTTCGATCAGGCGAACATCGCCGATCACCATGCCGCGATCTACCGCCTTGCACATATCGTAAATCGTTAACAGCGCGACCTGGGCACCGGTCAGGGCTTCCATTTCAACGCCTGTCTGTCCACGAGTTTCGGTAGCCACAGTGCACTCGATGCGGTTTCCACTTTCATCTATATCAAAATCAACCGAGACGTGGGTGAGTGCCAACGGGTGGCACAGGGGAATCAGATCGGCGGTACGCTTGGTCGCCATAATACCCGCAGTACGGGCGATACCGAGGACATCGCCTTTTTTGTGTTTACCCTGCTGAATCAAATCGAGGGTTTCAGCTTTCATGCTGATGCGGCCCTTGACCACCGCCCGCCGGGCCGTAATGCTCTTATCGCCAACATCGACCATATGGGCTTCGCCTGATTCGTTAAAATGGGTTAATTTGCTCATCTGTATTATTTCGTTGCGTAATTGCCGGCGACCTGTTGGCTCACTTGATCAACAAGTATAACTCGCGATTACCGCGCTGGATATTCAGTATCATGCCGCGTTGGTTTCGCTGAATAGCCTCAAGCGCTTCATCGTGGTTATAAATCAATTGTTTATTGATCGAATAGAATATATCTCCCTCCCGAATTCCCGCTTCCCAGGCATTTGACCCAACTTTAACTTCAACCACTTTTAAATAAGAAACCAGCCCTCGCTGCAAACTGGATTCTCGAATTTCGCCAATGGTTGCGCCGGCAAACTGTTCATGCCAGCGACTGCCATCAATCACCGGAATCTCTATGGTTTGAATCACCACTGTCAGTTTTTTTTCTTCGCCCTGTCGATACAGCTTCAAATCGATAGTTTGACCTATACGTAGTAATCCAACCAGGTTATGTATATCACCCGAAGCCCTGATCTTCTTGTCATTTGCAGCGACGATAACATCACCAACCTGCAGGCCGGCCTTGTCTGCCGGTGATCCGCTTTCGATCTGGGTAACAATAAAACCGCTACTCAGGTCCACATTAAAAGCCTGTGCCAGTTGCGGCGTCAGGTCCTGGCCGCGCGCGCCCAGGCGACCGCGCACCACCTCGCCCTGCGCGATCAACTGCTGCATGATATCTTTTGCCATATTGATCGGGATCGCAAAGCCGATGCCGATATTGCCGACGTTACCATCACCACCGCCAAATATGGCGGTATTAATGCCCACCATTTCACCGCGCAAATTGACCAGTGCACCCCCCGAATTGCCCAGATTGATGGAAGCATCTGTCTGGATAAAATCTTCGAAGGATTCAATACCAAGGCCGGACCGACCCAACGCGGAAACTATACCCGAGGTAACGGTCTGTCCAAGTCCAAATGGATTGCCTATGGCGACGACAAAATCGCCTACGCGCAATTGGCTGGAGTCAGCCATCGTCGCCTGCCTGAGTTTTTGAGCCGGTATTTTAATTACCGCGATATCTGTATCCGGGTCACGGCCGATGATTTCAGCCAGCAATTCGCGCCCATCCGAAAGAGTCACGGTTATTTCGATTGCGTCCTCGATGACGTGGGAGTTGGTTAGCACATAACCGTTTTTCGCATCGACAATAACGCCGGAACCCAGGCTATGGGTTTCCAGTATTCTTTCGATACTGGGTATATCGAAATATCGACGGAAAATGGGATCGCTGGGCAATTCAATTCGACGCGTGGTTTGTCCTCGCGTGGCGATATTGACTACCGCCGGTGTGACTCTCTCCAGCATCGGCGCCAGGCTCGGCAATGGTTGCCCATCAACTGCAATCGGTAAGGCGGCCTGTGCAGTGCCGAGCACCAGGAGTATAAACAGGAACGGACTCAGTTTCATTGTGTCTAGTATTAAAACTGTCGTGGGTTAAAATCGAACTGCTTTTCCATTTCAACGTAAAACTGTTCGGCCTGCTTACTATCGGCGGGTGGAGTCTGAATCATGACTTCGACAAATTGATCACCCTGTTCACGGCCACACATACCCTTACCCTTGAGTCGCATTTTCTGGCCTGATTGCATACCGGGTTTAATCTTGAGTTCAACATCACCACCGAGGGTTGGAACCTTGAGCGTGGTACCCACGGCAGCTTCCCAGGGGGTCACCGGCAGACGCAGCATGACGTCGTTATTATCAAGTTTGAAGTAGCGATGCGGTAAAATATTCATTTCCAGGTAAAGATCTCCTGCTTCGCCACCGTCTGACGCGGGTCCACCCTGCTTCCCCAGGCGTATTTTTTGGCCGTTGCTTACTCCCCCTGGAATATTAATTTTTAATTTTTTCATTTCAGGCATTCCAGGTCGTCCCCCGGCCACCGCTTTCTGTGAAAACTGGATGGTTTTGGCACCACCCTCGTAGGCTTCTTCGAGACTAATATCGAGCTTGAGGTGATGATCGGCACCTTTTTGTCGAGCTTGACGAAACGGCGAACTCTGTTGCTGAAAGCCGCCTCCAAAGATAGATTCGAAAAAATCACTGAAGTCACCACCCGCAAAACCACCCGAGTAACCCCCGGGATTAAATTCATGGCCGTGCTTCCAGTCGCTACCAAAGCGATCATAAGCCGCACGCTTTTCCGTGTCTTTTAATACATCGTAGGCTTCATTTACTTCCTTGAATTTTTCCTCGGCCGCGTCATCCTTACTCACGTCCGGATGGTATTTTCTTGCCAGTTTACGGTAAGATTTTTTGATATCCGCGTCAGAAGCGTCCCGGGTAACGCCGAGAATTTGATAATAATCCTGATATTTCATCTATTGGTTACAGTTTTCCAGAAACGACCAAGCCAAACAGTGCGAGTAAATATAAACACCATACTAATGCAATCAAGATAGTGTTAATAGTATAAATTTCAAGCACATACGATACGGAAACTCGGGTTAAAATTGGCCCCATCAAAAATACCCGCGGATAAAGTTAAGGCAATACCAACTGGGATGGATGCGACCCCTCCCAGGTTGTTAGTGAATCGTTATTTAAGAAAGACCTGGCTTCCACTTTCGGTTTCAGCTTCAACATCCGAAACCAGTGGTTTATCATCCGGCTCATCATTTTCAAGCGGCTCAATAATCAATTCAAGTTTTTCGTGATCCAGATCCTTGTGCAGGGGTTCAAGCGCCGGCATCGACTTGCTGACCTTGCTCGACAACTGGCTAAACCGTTCAACCTTGCCATGCAGGCCCTGGCGACCCACCAGGGACGTCAGTGTGTCATTATAGTGATTTGCGGCGGCGCCCAGACTACCTCCTAACCTCTGCAATCGGATCGCCACCTCGCAAACCTGGTTGAATATATCGCCCGCCTTCTCGCTAATTTCCCGGGCTTCGCTGTTGCTGCGTTCCATCATCCATAGATTTGCCACGGTTCGTAAAATGGGGATCAGGGTGGTATGCGATACCAGCACAATATTTTTCTCGTAACCGTAGGAGAACAAATTCTTTTCGAATTTCAGGGCCTCAATATAGGCTGGCTCTATCGGCATAAACATCAGTACGAAGCTCGGGCTGCGAACACCAATCAGGTTGGTATAGTCCTTGCTGGAAAGATCATCAATGTGACGCTTGACCGCATTTGCATGCTCTCTCAGCGCCAGTGTCAGCGCTTCCGGTGTGTCGGCGGCAACCACCTTGTCATAGGCGACCAGTGACACCTTGCTATCGATAATCATTTGTTTACCGCCCGGCACATTGATCAGGTAGTCTGTTTGTTTCCGACGCCCGTCCGCATCCTTGAATGCCGACTGTTTTTCGAAATGAGTACCAGCCACCAGACCACTCATCTCCAGCGTTCTCTCCAGTTGTGCTTCGCCCCAGCCTCCTCTTTGCTGAGAATCTCCTTTTAGTGCGGAAGTCAGATTACTCGCGTCCTCGCCCATCTTCAAACCCACTTCCAGCACCTTTTTAATTTCACTCTCTAGCGATGCGTTACCCTTGACTGACTCGGTATGCACGTCATTAACACGTTTTTGAAACCCTTCTATTTGTTCGCGAAACGGCTTAAGTAAGGATTCTATGGAGGATTGGCTGGTTTGACCGAGCGCTTTGGCCTTCTCGTCCAGGATTTTACCCGCGAGGTTTTCAAATTCGATTTTAAGCTGCTTTTTACTCTCTTCAAACTGCTGCAATCGTTGTTGATTGAATTCCAGATCCATTTGTTGTTCAATTTTCAGCGCCTGGACATTTTTCTCGGCGCCGTGCAAGGCTTCACGCAAATTGTGGCCCTTGCCCTGCTCATCGTCCAGGCTGGTTTTCAGCTCGCTATTGATCTGCCGCTGCTGCTCATGGCTTTGTTGCTCGAGGGCGAGTTTGGTTGCCAGCTCATTATTCGCTCCGATCAGCTCTTGCTGAACTCGAGCCGCTTTGCGTTGTTTGATTATTATATAAATAATAGCCAACAACAGAACTGCCCCGGCAATGACCAGGGCCATAATCACTGGATTGTGTAAATCGAGATTTTCCATTTCTAATTCTAACGATAGTTTGCGGGTATTATAACAGTAACGAATGTATTATTGAGAAGATGAAAATGGCAATAACAAGACGAAATTTTATCCAGGCAGCGACTATCGCAGGCACTGCCGGCCTGTTACCCCTGTATTTATCTCGTCCAGCAATTGCTGGCTATTCCTACAGCGCTAAAGACTTTAGCTCGCCGTTGGCGATCCCGCCGGAAAATCATGGCCAGGTTGAAAATGGCAAACGTGTTTTTGACTTGTCACTACGACACGGCAGCACGGAATTTTTCAAAGGCTATCAAACCCCAACCCTGGGAATTAATGGCAGTTACCTGGGGCCGGTACTGCGCTTGAAACGTGGTGACGAGGCCACTTTCAATGTCGGTAATGGCTTAATCACGCCGACAACTATTCACTGGCATGGCATGAATCTGCCTGCGCGTATGGATGGTGGTCCACATCAGGTAATCGGTGCCGGGAAATTATGGCAGCCCGAGTTTGTTATCCAACAGCCAGCATCTACTCTGTGGTACCACTCGCATTTACACCAATTTACCGGGCCCCAGGTATACCAGGGGCTAGCCGGACTGTTTTATATCGATGATGAAAACAGCGTAAAAATGGAGATACCTAAAACCTATGGCGTCGATGATATTCCGCTGGTGATACAGGATCGTAATTTCAATCGCGATGGCTCGTTTCGATATATCTCAAACATGCATGAACGCATGGCGGGTGTACAGGGTGGCCACATTTTGGTGAATGGTGTTATCCGTCCGCAGCACCATGTGGCCCGTAAACAGATGCGCTTCCGGGTGCTCAACGGCTCCAATGCGCGCATATACAATCTGAAATTTAGTGATAACCGGACCTTTGTACAAATTGCGTCTGATGGTGGTTTTCTACCTCAACCGATACGCCTGAATCGCTTACGCCTGGCACCGGCCGAGCGCGCCGAAATAATCGTTGAGTTTGCCCATAACGAAGAGGTCATGCTGCAGCACGAACCACTGCCAGCCAGCAACAGGGGAATGGGTATGATGTCAATGATGATGTCTGGCAATGACCAGCCTTTTAATGTCATGCGCCTGCTAAGTAAGGTCCCTGGAGGTGAAATCGCGGGAGTTCCCGATCAACTGGCTACAATGCCTGACTGG
>JBGUEB010000198.1:0-6468 GCA_041821565.1 Gammaproteobacteria bacterium
GCCGTAACGTTGACGAGTATGCCGTTCGCGCCGGCCAGGTTGATGTCCTCGAGCAGCGGGCTCGAGATGGCCGCTTCCGCGGCTTCCCGGGCACGGTCTTCGCCGGACGACGACCCGGAACCCATCATCGCCATGCCCATTTCAGACATTACAGTGCGAACATCGGCAAAATCGACATTGATCAGACCAGGGCAGGTAATCAGTTCAGCTATTCCCTGAACCGCACCCTTGAGAACATCATTGGCTTTCATAAAGACTTCCAGTAACGAAGTATCTTTACCCAGGACCGGCATCAGCTTGTCATTCGGTATCGTGATCAGCGAATCCACCACGCTCGAGAGCTCCTTAATGCCAGCTTCGGCCTGTGCCATGCGCTTGGTGCGTTCGAATCCGAATGGCTTGGTAACCACGGCAACGGTCAAAATTCCCATCTCCTTGGCAATTTGCGCGATGATCGGCGCCGCACCGGTTCCGGTACCACCACCCATGCCAGCAGTGACGAAAAGCATATTAGAACCTTCTATTGCCTCCTGGATGCGCTCGCGATCTTCCAGTGCCGCCTGTCGACCAATACCCGGATCAGCTCCTGCGCCGAGACCCTTGGTAATGCTAGAGCCAATTTGCATTGTTGCTCGTACATCCATTTTCTTAAGCGCCTGTACGTCGGTATTAACACATATGTAATCAACCCCTTCGATGCCTGCCGACACCATGTGTTGTACGGCATTGCCGCCACCGCCGCCGACGCCGATAACTTTGATCACCGGATCTTTGGAATGTGAATCCATTAGTTCAAACATTTTGATATCTCCTCTTGCTATTACATTTACTGTTGCTAAAAATTACCCTGAAACCAGCTTTTCATTCTGGCCCATATACCAGCTTCAGAATCTTCGTCCAGATGATAGCTGGACAAGCCGGACTGCTGCCTGTTTCCAAACAGCAACAATCCAACACCCGTGGAATGTATCGGGTTGCGAACGACTTCAACCAGCCCCGATATATGTTGTGGATAGCCCAGTCGAACCGGCATATGGAATATTTCTTCCGCCAGTTCTATTGCACCTTCCATCTTCGAACTACCGCCGGTTAAAACCACACCAGCGGCACAAATTTCTTCAAATCCGCTACGCCTGAGTTCGGTTTGAACCAGGCTTAGGAGCTCTTCATAACGTGGCTCTACAACCTCTGCGAGGGTCTGACGAGCGAGTCTGCGGGGTTCGCGATCACCCACGCTGGGTACTTCAATGGTCTCGTCTTCGGCGGCCAGCTGTCGCAATGCACAGGCATACTTGATCTTCAGGTCATTCGCATATTGGGTCGGTGTGCGTAATGCAACCGCAATATCATTGGTTACCTGATCACCTGCGATTGGTATAACCGCTGTATGTCGAATAGCCCCATCGGAAAATACTGCGATATCGGTAGTACCACCACCGATATCGACCAGGCATACGCCCAGTTCTTTTTCATCTTCGGTTAACACCGCGGCACTGGAAGCCAACTGTTCAAGGATAATATCGTCAACCTCGAGTCCGCATCGTCGAACACATTTAATAATATTTTGGGCAGCACTCATGGCCCCGGTTACGAGGTGTACTTTTGCCTCCAGGCGTACTCCCGACATACTAATCGGGTCTCGAATCCCTTCCGAATTATCAATAACAAATTCCTGCGGGAGAACATGTAAAATGCGCTGATCAGCTGGAATAGCTACCGCTTTGGCAGCGTCGATTACGCGTGCGACATCTGCCGAAGTGACCTCCTTATCCTTGATAGCAACAATGCCATGCGAGTTCATACTGCGTACATGGCTACCGGCAATGCCAGCATAAACCGAACGAATCTGGCATCCGGCCATCAACTCCGCTTCTTCTACGGCGCGTTGAATGGACTGCACGGTTGATTCAATATTAACCACTACGCCCTTTTTCAGGCCCCGCGACGGCTGAGTACCAATGCCGATAATTTCTATATCACCTTCGACGGTTATTTCACCAACAATTGCAACAACCTTCGAAGTACCGATATCCAGCCCTACAATTAGATTATTGGCAGACTTTCTAGACATTATTATTTCCCCACAGGAGTGCTTCGCCCCCGCTCTGTAACGCTTCTATTTTCCAGGCAACTGCAAATCCATTGCTATAGCGTAAATCAAGCTGTTGAATTTGATCTCGCCTGGGATAAATATGTTGCGGGTATATCGCGACAAACCGGGCAATCTTGCGTTCGATATCGTCTCTCCCGAGTTTTACTTTGAGTCCATTTTCAAGCTCAATATCGAGTGCACCCCGGCTATCCTTGCGCAGCACTGCCACCGCTTCATTCATGGTTCCGAACCTGGTCTCGAGCTCATAATAAAGGCGCAGTATCTGGCTAGCAGAATCACTCGCGCTGTAAACTTCCGGCAATTGTGCAAAATCTTTGGTTTGGGCCCGGAAAACAACCGCCTTGTCGCTAATCAGGTGATCACTATCCCAGCGAGCTACCGGCTTATTCTCAACGATAATAATTCTGAGTCGATCGGGCCAGATACGCCGGATCGAAACCGCCTCGACCCAGGGTTTGTCGCCAAGTGTTTTCTGCACGCGATTGATGTCGAGTGAGAAAAACCCCTCTCCGATAAACTGCTGCAAGCTTGATGCTACTTTATCTTCATCAATATTCTGAAAGCTCCCCGCTAACTGTATTGTTTTGATCGGTAAAAGGGTTTCCTGGTATGACAGATATCCAGCACCGCCTAACAATGGCAACAGCATCAGTAGCCAGCCATAACTGCTGCGCCACTCCAGCCCGGGTCTTTTAGGCGTCGCTTTTTTGCTGGCCTGTGTTCCTTTTTTTCGGAAGCTAAGCATGCCTGACCTCTTCCTCCAGGGTTGATTCCAGAATTCTTAAGACCAGGTCTGGCATCTCCAGGCCCGCCTGTTTGCCTGCCATTGGTACCAGGCTATGGTCAGTCATTCCAGGCACCGTATTAACCTCGATTATCCAGGGCTGATTTTCTTCATCAATCATCAAATCAATCCGCCCCCAGTGACGTACACCCGTCATCTTGATTGTCTCTTCAACGAGCTGGTCAATTTTACTAACCATGGCGTCATCAAGACCGCTTGGGCAGGTGTAAATCGTGTCATTTGCAAAATACTTGGCCTCGTAATCGTAAAACTCACGCGGTGTATCGAGTTTGATCAGTGGTAATACATGCGCACCGAGAAAGGCCGCCGTATATTCAGAACCGATAATTTCTGTTTCGGCAAAAACAGCACCATACTGGTTTGCCTTGCGCCAGGCCGGTAACAGATTGGCCGCATCATTTACCGGGGTCATGCCGATACTCGAACCTTCGAGGACTGGCTTGACGAAAACAGGAAGCCCTAATTCATCGATTAGGCGCTTACAATCGTCTTCACTACCAAGTTCCATAAATGACGGGGTCGGTATTCCACTACCAAGCAAAATTCGCTTGGTTGCGAGCTTGTCCATGGTCAATGCCGAGGCATAGATACCACTACCGGTATAAGGTATTCCGAGCATATCGAGAACCGCCTGGATCGTGCCATCCTCGCCACCGCGTCCATGCAACAGGTTGAATACTCGATCGGCTTTCAGATTCAATAATTGTTTCAGTGCATCTTCCTGCAAATCAAATTTGAAAGCGTCTACCCCGGCCTTTTCCAAGGCCTCCAACACCGCATTGCCACTTTTCAGGGAAATCTCGCGCTCGGCTGACGTTCCACCCATTAATACCGCAACCCTGCCACATTTTTCAGCCGCCCCGGCGGAGGGCATTAAATCGCTTCGCTTAGCCCGCATTTCTCACCACCCTACTACTGCGACGACGCTATGCCACACCCTGCATGACTTTAACTCGGTCATAGCGCTTACCATAGTGTCGACTATGCCTGCGCACTCTTCGGTCGCGAAAGGCATGCAGGGCACGACCTTTCGCCGTCTCGCAACGAACGGTGGTGAGAAATGCGGGCTAGCCGTCACGATTCCTCTCCGAGTATGCGCACTTCGGTTTCCAGCTCGACGCCGAACTGCTGCTTCACCACCTTCTGGATATAGTCGATTAGCGCTTCAATATCGGCGGCCCGGGTTTGCTGATTACTAATAATGAAATTGGCATGTTTTGTCGAAACACTGGCATTACCCAACACATACCCCTTAAGGCCAGCGGCTTCTATGAGCTGAGCGGCGTACTGTCCGGCAGGGTTCTTGAAAACCGAACCACAGGAGGGCAAACCAATCGGTTGACTGGCATTACGCTTTTGCAAGAAATGTCGAATATCGAAATCCTGCTCGGATGTTTTCATTGCAAACCTGAACCATACTGCAGCAAACCATTCTCCGCTAAATTCGCTTACGCGTCGGTAGTCAACGCTGAATTCCGCTGCGTCCCTTTCAATCAATTGTCCTTGCTGGTTAATCATCACAACGGCTTCTACCAGAGGCCAGGTTTGACCCCCAAATGCGCCGGCATTCATTGCCAGGGCACCGCCGATGGTTCCGGGTATGCCGGCAAAAAACTCGGCACCTGTAAGTCTTTGTTTATTAGCGAATTTTGCAAGTTTTGCTAAAGTCACGCCAGCCTCAGCGTATATCTTGCCCTCATCGTTCAGCTCCAGGCGCCTGAGGGCATTCAAGGGCGCGATTACGACCCCGCGAATCCCACCATCACGTACCAGCATATTGCTTCCCAATCCAATCCAGTTAATCGCAGTCCCGGGCTCCAGGGATGCCAGGTAAAATTGCAGGTCGGCGAGGTCGGCCGGCACATAGTAGAAGTCAGCAGTGCCGCCCACGCGCCAACTGGTATGTTTAGACATGGGTTCATCGACCAGTAGCTGTCCACGATAAGTGATCGCTTTAACCACGTTCATTGTCCCTGGCTCTTGCTTTTCATAAGAAACTCGGCCGCCCAGGCGCCGATGCTGCCGGCACCCAGGGTGACGAATATATCGCCGTCCTGCAGTACGCTCGCTACCACCTCGTCTAGCTCTTCTAGCTGTTCAACAAAAACGAGGTCGACCTTACCGCGCATCCGTATCGCCCTTGCCAGGGCCCGACCGTCGGCGTCTTTTATCGGCTTTTCTCCTGCGGCATAAACTTCGGTCAATACCAGTTGATCGACCGATGAAAGTACTTGACCAAAGTCCTCGAATAAATCCCGGGTGCGCGAATAGCGATGAGGTTGAAATACCACGACCAGGCGTTTATCCGGCCAGGCTGCACGAATACCCGCGATGGTTGCCTTAATTTCATTCGGGTGATGGGCATAGTCATCTATGTGCATGACGCTACCGTCAGGCACGCGCACATTTTCACTAATCTGGAATCGCCTGCCGATTCCAGAGAACTCGGCGAGCGCGGCTTGAATTGCATCGCGGCTGACACCAAGCTCCCATGCAACCCCGATAGCCGCAGTAGCATTTAGCACATTGTGCCTGCCGGTAAGATTCAGTTCGATTTCGAGCGGCTCGTCTTCGTTGGGCAACATCACCGAAAATTCAGTTTTTGCGCCCCTGGCACGAATTGCCGTAATACGCACATCGGCATCCTCGGATTCACCATAAGTAAGCATTGGTCGTGCAATAGACTGGATAATTTCTCGAACCACTGGATCGTCGATACACAGTATCGAGAGACCATAAAATGGCAGATGGTGTAAAAATTCGACAAATGTCTGTTTGAGTCGCTCGAAATCACCTTCGTATGTCGACAGGTGGTCCTGATCGATATTAGTAACGATCGACATCATCGGCTGCAAATACAAAAACGAAGCATCGCTCTCGTCAGCTTCGGCCACCAGGTAGTCACTAAGCCCGAGTTTGGCATGACTGGCCGAGCTATTCAGCTTACCGCCGATGACATAGGTCGGATCAATATTGCCCTGTGCCAGAACGCTGGCAATCAAACTCGTTGTGGTGGTCTTACCATGGGTACCCGCAACTGCTATACCCCTTCGAAATCGCATCAGTTCGGCTAGCATTTCAGCACGGCGCACAATGGGAATACGTAACGCTTTTGCAGCATTAATTTCAGGATTATCATCGTCAATCGCGGTGGAAACTACGACTACATGCGCGGTTTCTATATTCTGCTCGCTATGACCGATCTGAATCTTGATACCAAGATCACGTAAATGCCGCACCATCGGACCCTCGGTAATATCCGAACCGCTGATGACGTATCCCAAATTGTGGAATACCTCGGCGATACCACTCATACCGACGCCGCCGATTCCGATGAAATGGATATTTTTGATGCGGCGCATGAAGTGTTTGGCACTGACGGTCATGATTTCGCCCCCGCCAGAATTCCCTGCGCCAGTATCTGAGTCGCATTGGTCTGTGACACTGATCGTGCATTAACAGACATTGTTAACAGTTCATCGCGGTTCTGTTGAAAATAGCGCAACTGCAAGGCCAGGGTCTCGGCATTTAACTTTTCTTCTACGAGGAT
>JBGUEB010000199.1:0-6450 GCA_041821565.1 Gammaproteobacteria bacterium
GAAACTGAATTAGAAATAAAAATAATGAGATTTTCCCAGGTGCCCATATTTAATTGTGTATTATATTATGATTATTCGATTTGAACGGAATCGTCATTGATAATGAAATTAAAACCTCGCACCAGGTACCTGATCGTCATTTCACTTCTGTTGTTAGTAATAACTGGCATGTGGTTCTATCAAACCTTGTACAGCTCCACTGGCGAAGCGTTAAGACGCGCCGAGAATTTCCTGTTCACGCGCAGGACTGTATCGCAACTCAGCGAACAGGGAACTAGTCGGTATTTTTTCGTCACCAATCGTAACAAGACGAATAATGATGAGGAATTACTCGAAAACCGTCTCGGTAACGAGCGCGGAGCCGAACTCAAGTTTGGCGTCTTCGATGCCTCGATAGAGCCCAGTGTCGGGCTTGGCATGTTAATCAATCCGAGCGAGTGGTTCCAGACCGAAGAAATTATCGTCAGCAATACGAAAACCTTGCAACAAGAAGCGTTTGTCGAACAACTTCGCGCGCTGGTCGACGCTTCACCGCAACGCTCTTTGTTGGTCGTAGTTCACGGCTTCAGGGAAAGATTTCCTTCTGCCCTGCGTAAGACCGTATTCGTTGGGCACATACTCGATATTAATACACCGGTTATGGTATTTGACTGGCCCGGTGACCAGGGCTCATCCTTGCGTGGCTACCGAAATGCGCACAGGGTCGCTACCGACTCAGGTGCCGAACTGGCAAAAACGATCGAGCTTATAGTGAACGATGTTAAGCCGGGCAGTCTCTGGCTGATTGCAAACAGCATGGGCGGTCAGGTAGTTGCCGGAGCGTTCAGCCACTTGTATCAGAACCCTGAATTTGCCGACGCGGACATCGAAATTGAAGACGTGATTCTGACAGCGCCCGACGTCAGCCACGAGGAATTTGACAACCAGTTCAAGAAAGAAATTACCAGCCTTACACGCAACCTGACCGTCTATGTCTCATCGAATGACCGCGCTCTGGTGATGAGTCGTCTCGTCAATCTCGGCGACAACCGGCGCGGTGAAAGTACGCTGAGTACCGACATGCTGAACGAAGCCGCCAGCATCGCCGAGCTTATCGACCCGGACAGCGAACTGGTTACCCTGGTCGACGTTACACCGGTCAACCGCACACGCAACTTTCATAATTTCAGCCTGGAAACTCCGGAGTTTTTCGATGACCTGTACCTGCGACTGACGAATGAACAGACACCTTACAGTCGCGGACTTTACCACTTGCAGACACCACAAGGTGCGAGTTACTGGGTGCTGACACCGGGGCGCTAGCCAACAAGAATCACCATGACCGAACTCAACCAAAGATTTGTATCACATGGCATAAAGCCATTTTTCTTATTTTTTGCGGCTATTACGATTCTAATTCTTCAAGGCTGCAACAGTGCACAACTCCATCCCTGGCATACGGAAAGGCTGACCGAGGAATTCACCGAAGAAAAAGCCGATGAAGTCAAAACCTTCGATGATTACCTTGCACTCGAAGACCGGCTGTACCGACAACTGGATGAGAAAGTTTATGCAAAAAGCGAAACCGGACCTGAATTCAGGCTCGATCGCTACAGCCCCGGAAGTGCGGCCGACCCCCGCAAGCTCGAAATCAACTGGAATCGCAGTTTCGAGCTAACTACCGAACAACCCCGTGGCGGGGTCCTGCTGTTGCACGGTATGTCCGACTCTCCTTATGCACTGCGCACACTCGGCAAAGCACTCCATCAGAAAGGATACTGGGTTATTGGCATGCGCATGCCCGGGCATGGCACGGCTCCCTCGGGCCTCAGATTCATCAGTCGGCATGACATGGCAGCCGCGGTTCGGATAGGCATGTCGCATCTCGATAACAAGGTAAATGGAAAACCGGTGCACATGGTCGGCTACTCGACCGGCGCACCCCTGGCGCTGGAATTCGCGCTTGATGCACTGGAGGGTAAGAGCGCACCGGTACCGAGCAGCCTGATACTGGTCTCCCCTGCTATCGGCATTCATGGCGCCGCCGGCATGGCCAGTTTCAAGGACAGCATGTCCAGCCTGCCGGGTCTCGGTGGATGGGCATTTTTGAGTGTACAACCCGAGTTCGACCCCTTTAAATATAACTCCTTCGCAACCAATGCCGCCGACGTTGTGCATACCCTGACACGCTCCGTCGCCAGCCGACTGCAGCAACGGGCCGCTGCAAACCCCGAAGTCATACTGCCTCCGACTATTGTTTTCAAGTCAACAGTCGATGCGACCGTCACTACAAACGCAGTCGTCGATAGCCTGCTCAATCGACTACACGCCGATCGCCACGAACTCGTGCTATTCGATATCAACCGCTATGCCGTGGCATCCCGAATGCTGGTCGATGACCCCGCCCCCCTGACCGACCGGGTCATGGATGCCGACGACCTGCCTTTTGCCGTTACCCTGGTAACCAATGAGAACGCACAGACAACTAATGTCGTTAGCAAGTATAAAAAGCCATTCTCAGGTGACGTATCGAGCAAGCGTCAACAGGGAGTTTCATGGCCGCCGGGTGTCGTATCGCTATCCCATGTCGCGCTTCCCATCGCCCCGGACGACCCACTGTATGGCCAACGTGCACCGGATAACCAGGACTTTATCTTCCTCGGGCAAATGGCCATCCAGGGCGAACGGGGTTTATTGCAGATACCCACCGACTGGATGATACGCCTGAGGTACAATCCATTTTACGACTATCTCGAAAGCCGCATGCTTGAGTGGGTCGATAAACCGGGCGACGAATAAGCATGGGCTAGCAAGCATAACGGCACTGTCAACTTAACTATTTAAGCCAAAATAAGTGGAATTGATGATCCAATGACGTGTGTGTGGCGGAGTAACTACGGAGCTTATCTGTCGTTATTCGGTTTGGTGCAGGATTAGATTTGAGAAGTATTCGTAAGAATTTCAAGGGCTGGCGCTTTGTCGAGCGCCAGTCCTCGTTTTTAGCAATGTGGTAATACGGCTAGTTATGCGTTGGCAAACTTCACTGTCACAAACTGCGTCTGACCATTTTGTTCCACTCGTAACAAGACTGCGGATTGCTTTTTCTGCGCAGCTTGCTGCACTTTGCTAATGACCTCATCAGGTGTTGTTACCGTCTGCTGGCCAACCATGTTGATCACACTACCGGTACGAATACCGGCCTTGGCCGCCGGGCTACTCGGTTTAACACCGGCGACCAGCACGCCTTCAGTCGCTTCGTTGATGTGATAGCGTTGCCGCGCCTCCGCAGATAATTCGGCCAGATAAATGCCGAGTTTGGCAGCATCCTCATCCTGGGCGGCATCGGCGGACGCCACCTCAACTTTTTCCGGCTGCATGCGACCAATCTCAACCTCGAGTTTATGCGTCTTACCCTGGCGGTGGACTTCAAAGGTCGAGTCGGTGCCGGCCTCGGCCCTGGCAACCAGTTTCGTTAGATCCTTAAAGTCATCCAGCTTTTCGCCATTCATACTGACAATGACGTCACCAGCCATGATGCCAGCCCCTGCCGCCGGGCTGTCGGGGAGCACGCTAGTGACCAGGGCACCTTCGTCTTCTTTCAATCCCAGGCTATCGGCAATTTCCTGGGTGACCGGTTGAATCTGCACACCGAGCCAACCGCGTGCCACACTACCATTCTTCTCTAGTTGCTCTACCACTTCCTTCGCCATGTTGGCAGGGATGGCGAATCCGATGCCGACGTTACCTCCGCTCGGAGAATAGATGGCGGTATTGATGCCAATAACCCTGCCGGTGCTGTCGAACAATGGCCCTCCGGAATTACCACGATTGATCGGCGCATCGATTTGCAGGTAGTCATCGAACGGACCGGACTGAATATCACGACCTCGAGCAGAGATGATACCGGCGGTAACGGTGCCGCCCAGTCCAAATGGATTACCCACCGCGACCACCCATTCACCGACCCTGGCACTATCGGAGTTACCCAGTTCCACATAGGGCAGTGGTTTGTCGCTCTCTATTTTTAACAGGGCCAAATCCGTTTTTGAGTCACGCCCTTTGACATTGGCCTTGTGGCGATTGCCATCATTCATAACTACCTCGATTTCATCGGCATGCTCGATGACATGATTGTTGGTGACCACATAGCCGTCTGCAGAGATGATGAAGCCGGAACCGACGGCCTGGAACTCTCGTTCGGGCTGTCCCTCTTCACTACGCAGTCCAGAGTTGCCTTCAAAGAAATGGCGAAAAAAATCGCCATAGGGCGAATCCTGCGGGAACCCGGGCCTCTGAAAATTTTGGCCTTGTCGTCCGGCACTGGTTTTAGTCTTGCCAGTTGTCGCAATACTAACGACAGCCGGTTTTACTTTTTCGGCTAAGCTCGCAAAACTAGGAGCCCCGTTTTGCCATTCACTGCTAATGGATTCCGTTGCTTCAGCGGTTGCAGCGGCTTTGGGTATAGTAACTACTGCCCCGCCCACCAGTGCGACTGTAATGGCACTGATCAGTGCCGTCTGTTTCCAACTTGGTATCAGTTTCGATTTCATCTGTTTTGCCTCCTGGGCTGATAAAATAAATCTTGCGTCAAGCAAGAAGCGAGGTCGTATCTTCACTACAAATGAGTATAGGGGTGGCACATTACCGTATCCTTGCCGCAACATTAATTTTTGGTAATGTCGCCAGGGCCCATCCAGGGTCAGGTCTGTAGTACTATATTGCGACAGTCACGAACTGGAATTTACACGAATGCGTATCCTGGTTATCGAAGATGATCCCGAGGTAGCGGCTTACCTGGTCAAAGGACTTAAAGAGCAAGGGCACAGCGTTGACCAGGCCGAAGATGGCAACAACGGTTTGTTCCTGGCTAGCAGCGAAGACTATGACGCTATGATCATCGATCGCATGTTGCCACAACTCGATGGCCTGACGATTGTTAAAACTGTACGGGCCACGGGCAAGACCACTCCCGTGCTGGTACTCAGCGCCCTTGGGGAAGTAGATGACCGTGTTGAAGGCTTGCGTGCCGGGGGTGATGACTACCTCACCAAACCGTTTGCCTTTAGTGAATTACTAGCAAGAATCGATGCACTAATAAGACGCAATAAACAATCCAGTAGCAACGAATCGAAATTATGTGTTGCCGATCTGGAAGTGGATCTGCTGGCGCGTGCTGTGCAACGTGCTGGCCAGAGAATTGATTTGCAGCCTCGGGAATTTCGTTTGCTCGAATACCTGATGAGACATGCTGGACAGGTGGTGACACGTACTATGTTGCTCGAACAGGTATGGGATTACCACTTCGATCCTCAAACCAATGTAATTGATGTGCATATCAGTCGACTGCGCAGCAAGATCGACAAGGGCTTTGCCAAACCGCTCCTGCATACCGCGCGGGGTGCCGGGTACATGATAAATGAAACACAGTAAGTTACTTAGCAGCTCGACGTTTCGGCTTGCACTTATCTACATGGTATTGTTTGCCAGTTCGGTAATGGTATTGCTTGGATTTTTGTATTGGTCCACGGTCGCATACATGTCCAACCAAACCGACGCCACCATTGCAGCGGAGGTAACGGGACTGGCTGAACAATATCGTCAACGCAGACTCGATGGTTTGATCGCGGTTATTCGCAAACGACTGGAACTCGATCCTGACAGTTCCCTGGTTTATTTGCTGACAACTCCTGATTACAAACCCTTAATTGGTAATTTGTCTACCTGGCCCGGTACAACGCCTACATCCGATGGCTGGCTCAACTTTCAATTTAAGGATAGCCGCGCAGGAGGACGCCTGTTTCATGCGCGGGCACGACAATTTACCTTGAAAGGTGATTTTCACCTGTTAGTCGGGCGCGATATCCGTGAGCTCGAGGCGACCCAGCAGTTGATTATTCAAGCACTGCTGTGGGGGTTAGCCATAACCCTGGGTTTGGCTTTAGTTGGCGGTATTGCCATGAGTCGCAGTATGTTGCGACGCATTGAACTCATTAATCATACCAGTCGTGAGATCATCGCTGGAGATCTCTCTCGACGAATCCCGATGAGCGGTCGGTCCGATGACTTTGATCAACTCGCTGCGAACCTCAATACCATGTTGGATGAAATCGAACGCCTGATGGATGGCATTCGCCATGTTTCCGATAGTATCGCTCATGACTTACGTACACCGTTGACGCGGCTAAGAAATCGCTTGGAACAATTACATACTGATTTAGATACCAACAGTCCGCAATTGGAACAGGTTGAACGCAGTATTGCCGATGCGGATCAACTTTTGTCGACTTTTGCAGCCTTACTACGTATTGCCCGGATCGAATCCGGTGGCCATAAAGCCAACTTTATTTCGGTAGATCTGACACAATTAGTACAAGATGCGTCCGAACTCTACGAAGCGCTGGCACAGGACAAACAAATCACTTTATCTACTAAAGCTGATGCGTCAGTTTGTATGGAAGGCGACCGGGATCT
>JBGUEB010000200.1:0-6412 GCA_041821565.1 Gammaproteobacteria bacterium
GGACGAAATCGCAGAAACTGGTGAAGTGGCTCAAAAAGTGGTCCAGATATTTAAAGATTACGATGCTATTCGACAAAAGGCCGGAGGCCTCTATACCTGCGGTTAGTCTTCCAGGCTGACAACAGAAATCCCGACCGAGAGCGTGCGACAATGCAGCGCTCGGTCGGGAGTATAATAGGTCGGGCCGAGGCGCCAGTACTTGTTTAAATACTTAACCGCACTTCGACTCGCCGCAGTTAAGACAGGTTAAACAGCCATCCAGCATAATCATCGCTTTGGTCAGGCATTTCTTACACAGCTCGGCGGATTCCGGGTAATCGCTCGTACTGGTATCCGCGGCTGCAGTTTTGCGGGCATACTCTGCCGCTTTATCCTTAATATATTTCTCCTGGTGTTCATCGGGCTCGGATTTTTTAAGTATTCCGATCATGCATAAATGATTTTCCAGTACGTCGCCAATTTCCGCGACCAGGGAAGGCATGAACTTGCCGCCCTTTTTAAAATATCCCCCATGTGGATCAAATACCGAACGTAACTCTTCGACCAGAAATGTGACATCGCCACCTTTACGAAAAACAGCAGAAATAATGCGAGTGAGTGCGACTATCCACTGGAAATGATCCATGTTCTTGGAGTTGATAAATACTTCAAACGGGCGCCGTAGTTCATGCTCGGTTTCCGGATTGAGGATAATGTCGTTAATCGTGACGTAAAGTGCGTGTTCCGATAAAGGTGTTTTAATCTTGTAGGTCGATCCCTGTAATACTGGTGGACGTTCCAGTTTTTCGTGCATCTGCACGACATTATCGACCTTGTCACTGTCGGCGGGTTGAACTGTTGCATCCGGTGTAGCGGTGTCTTTGACTACCTTAATCCCGGTAATCTTTTTATCTATTTTAATAGTCATATTTGATCTTCGTGTCGAAATTCCAGCTAAAGTTTGCCGTAATACCCTTCTTTCAAGGCATCATACAGATTAGCCGCGGTATGGGTTTCTCCGTCGTACTCGATTACTTCATTTCCATTGGTGGTAATGACTTCGCCATTTTCCAGAACGAATTGATACATCGTCTTTTCGAGATCCTGCTTCTTCACCAGTACACCCTGGTGAACTTCAGGGTTAAACCGGAAGGTAGTGCAGCCTTTTAATCCCTTCTCATGAGCATAACGATAAATATGCTTGAAGTCTTCATAAAGGTAATCGGTAGGCACATTGGCCGTCTTGGAGATAGAAGAGTCTATCCACTGTTGCGCAGCAGCCTGTATATCGACATGGCTTTGCGGTGATATATCATCACTCGAAACGAAGTAATCGGGCAGCTGCTCTTCTCGTATCTCGCTATGCGATGATGCCCTCGGATTGATCAGATGGTGATAGGCGAGTAATTCATACGAGAATACATCGACCTTCTCCTTGGTTTTTTTACCTTCACGAATAATATTGCGTGAATACTGATGCGCAAAACTGGGCTCAATACCGTTGCTCGCATTATTCGCAATCGATAGTGAAATTGTCCCTGTCGGTGCAATGGAACTATGGTGTGTGAAACGCGCTCCGACCCTGGCCAGCTCTGCGATTAACTCTGGATCGAGTTGTCCGATTTTTTGCATATATCGACTGTAGTTAGCATGCAATATAGAGCCCTTAACCTGGTCTCCCGGGCGATAACCATCCTCCTTCATTTCAGGACGTTGGCGTAACATATCGACGGTCACTTCAAACATTTCATCGAGAATTGCCGCCGGGCCTTTTTCTTTAGCCAGTTCCAGTGCCACCTGCCAACCCGTAAGCGCAAGCTCGCGACTCACTGTTTCGGTAAACTCTATCGACTCTTGCTCACCATATTTCATCTTCAACATTGTCAATGTCGAACCCAGACCGAGAAACCCCATGCCATGTCGGCGTTTACGTAATATTTCATCGCGTTGCTGGGGCAATGGCAGTCCATTAATGTCGACGACATTGTCCAGCATACGGGTGAAAATCCGCACCACATCCCTGAATTTTTCCCAGTCAAAACGGGCTTCATCCGAAAACGGATTAAGAATAAATTTAGTCAGGTTGATAGAACCGAGCAGACAGGCGCCGTACTCGGGTAATGGTTGCTCACCGCAGGGGTTGGTGGCACGAATATTTTCACAAAACCAGTTGTTATTGAGCTCATTCACCCTGTCTATCAGAATAAATCCGGGCTCGGCATGGTCGTAGGTAGAAGACATAATGGCGTCCCACAATTGCCGCGCAGGAATTGTTTTATAAACCCGGCAGGCCACCTTGCCATCCGTATTCAGCGTGTAATTATCGGCGTTTGGCCAATAGCGCCAGACAATATTTTCTGAATCCTCAAGATCGATACTTTCTGCTTCTAATTCGGCGTCATGCACGGGGAAGACCAGTTTCCATAACTCATCGTTTGCCAGCGCCTGCATAAATTCGTCCGTTATCAGCAAAGAGAGATTGAATTGGCGTAATCGTCCGTCTTGGCGCTTCACCCGGATAAATTCCAGCACGTCGGGATGGCTTATATCAAAGGTAGCCATCTGGGCACCGCGACGTCCCCCGGCAGAGGAAATCGTAAAACACATCTTGTCATAAATATCCATGAACGAAAGCGGACCCGATGTATAAGCACCTGCACCGGTTACATAATCACCCTTAGGGCGGAGTGTTGAAAATTCATAGCCGATGCCACAGCCGGCCTTTAGTGTGAGCCCCGCTTCATGCAGTTTTTCGAGGATATTATTCATCGAATCATGAATCGTGCCGGAGACCGTGCAATTGATCGTGGATGTGTTTGGCCTATATTTTTCGGCACCGACATTGGAGACAATTCGGCCTGCCGGGATAGCGCCATTATCCAGCGCCCAGAGGAATTTTTCGTACCAGTGTTGGCGCAGATCTTTATTTCTTTCCTGATCGGCGAGGACGCGCGCTACTCGATCAAAAGTAGCATGGATGTCGTCATCAATGACTGATCCGTCTTTTTTCTTGAGCCGGTATTTCTGATCCCAGATATCGAGTGAGGCAGGCTGCAGCGGGATATCGTAATCCATCTCTGAATCGGTACCAACTGGTTTAATATCCTTAGGAATCATGCTTGTATTATATCGTATAAAATGACGTGGATAGATCTAAAAAACTTCGAATTAGTTCTTAGTTTACTTTAATTCAAAAAACTCTTGCCACTATGACATAAGTCAAATTTCCATCGATTTAAACCCCGATTTGACATGACACATGAAAAGATTACTAATGCAGTGAGTTAACCCTGCCCGAGGACATCCAATGAAACCTGATCATAGCATCTGGGGAATCCAGACCCAGTCAATCCATGCCGGTGAAGAGCCCGATCCTGTCACCGGCGCTTCGGTACCCAACCTGGTGATGTCGAGTACTTTTGTCGTCGATGAAGAAGTCAGCTTTTCGGCCAATAATCTATCGGAAGAGTCTCCTTTCGTTTACACACGATGGTCTAACCCGACCACACAACAACTCGAAGAAAAGTTGGCGGCACTGGAACAGGCCGAGTCCTGTGTTGCATTTGCCACAGGAATGGCCGCGACCGCCTCGGTATTGCTCACTCATTTAAGCAAGGGGGATCACCTGGTAATCAGCAATACCAACTACCCTGGAACTGCCGAGTTCGCGCGCGACACCTTGACGCGTTTTGGTATAGAAGTGACGCCAGTCGACAGCTCCGAGCTGGACAATGTTCGCGAGGCAGTACAGGACAATACACGCATGATCTGGGTTGAAACCCCGTCGAATCCCCTGTTACGAATAACCGATATCAAGGCGACAGCAACTATCGCCAGGCAACAGAATGCGCTTTTAGTGGTAGATTCGACTTTTGCGACACCCATTTCCACGCGCCCGCTTCTACTCGGGGCCGATCTGGTAGTACATTCACTCACCAAATATATCGGCGGGCACGGCGATGCAATGGGTGGATCGGTTTGCGGTAAACAATCAATAGTCGGTCCACTACGCGGTGAGGCGCTGGTGCACTATGGCGGGGTGATCAGTCCGTTCAATGCCTGGCTGATTTTGCGCGGCATGGCAACTCTGCCGATACGGATGCGCAGCCACGAGGAAAATGCGTTCGCGCTGGCAGGTTTTCTTGAAAACCATTCCAGTGTCGAACGGGTCTTTTACCCGGGCCTGGAGTCCCATCCACAGCACGACCTGGCATCGCTGCAAATGGATAATTTTTCCGGCATGGTTTCGTTTCGCAGCAACAACCCAAAACAAACTGCCGAACGCATGATGAAAAAGCTCGAAGTCATCCATTACGCGGTCTCGCTAGGTCATCATCGCAGCCTGGTTTACCTGATGCAAACCCGCGATCTGATCGATTCCTCGTATCGACTCGAAGGCAGGGAACTGGATAAGTATCAGGATAGCGCCGGCGAGGGGATATTTCGTTTGTCGGTTGGGCTTGAGGATGCGAGTGATTTAATCACCGATCTGGAACAAGTGCTGTAGCCCCATATTATACGAAGACATCACCGAACTTATTAGGGAAGCTCTGATTAAATCGTAGATTACTGTCATTGCGGCAGAAAAATGCTCCTGCATTTTCTGTCGCAATGACGAATTAATCAGAAATTCCTTAGTGCTTACTCGACCCGGGCCACGATTTCTCGATTGACCTGCCAGTAACCTTCACCCTTATATTTTACACGCTGACCCGTCCAGGCATGCAGTGCCGGCAAGGCGTGGAATGGAATTGAGGCGAGGTAATGATGCTCGGCGTGGTAAGGCATATTCCAGGCCAGAAAATTGACCAGCGGAACGGTATAGGTAGTTCTCGAGTTTTGCAGCATATTATCGCTGAAATCACAGCCATTGTGCTCGGCGAGCAGGAACAGGCGTAAAAAAGGCTGACCGATTAATGCCGGCAAAATCCAGTACCACCAGAACCAGGCATTGGTAGCCAGCAAACTAAATATCAATATTGCCAGGTAAGCGAATAGATGCCAGCGAGCCTCGCTAATAATTTTTTGATGATTCCTCTGCTCCAGATACGGTTCATCGACAATGGCCGTGGCATGCCGGTAAATCGCGCGCATATTGCTCCACCACAGTGGTAAGCCGCTAATATGTAATAGTAATAAACGACGCGTATACGGTTTTTTACCAATCAGTTCCGGATCACGTTCACGATCCTGGGTATGGCGATGATGTCCGTAGTGAAAGCTGCGGAAATACTGGTAGGGAAGCAACAACACCAGGCCGATGCAGGCTGCAACAACATCGTTCAGCCAGCGGCTCTTAAATGCGGTGTAGTGGATGGATTCATGCAGAGGCGCAAACAGAAAGGTTAAAACCAGCGCATAGACGAGCAGGGCCGGTAACATCAGGAAAGTGTTCCAGGTCAGGCCAAGAGCCATGCCCGTCATTATCAATATGCCCAGGTGCCCTCCCAGTTGAACCAGGCCCTTGTAGTCTGATCGCCGGCTTAGCCGCTGGATAGTTTCCCTTTCGAGAAGGTCGCTTTCGTCTGTATTCATTGCATCGAGCTACTAGCAGAACTGCTATTTTAGCAATACGGGGGCTAACAGGCATTATCGTTTTGGAGTTTGCCAAATCGAGTACAAAAAAAAGCACGACCCGAGGGTCGTGCTTTTTAGAAGACTATAAACTAGCTCAGATCCAGTAAACAAAGATAAACAGTCCTAACCAGACCACGTCTACAAAGTGCCAGTACCAGGCTACTGCTTCGAAGCCGAAATGATTTTCCGGGGTGAAATGACCTTTCATCGCGCGAATCATGATCACCAGTAACATGGTCGCACCCATGGTTACGTGGAAGCCGTGAAAGCCAGTTAGCATGAAAAACGTACTGCCGTAAATGCCGGAGTCGAGACGCAAATTAAGCTCTGAGTAGGCATGCGAGTATTCCAGCGCCTGTAGACCAACGAACAGGAACCCAAGAAAAACTGTCGCGAAAAGCCAGTACACCAGCCAAACACGATCCTGGCGCTTGAGCGCGTGATGAGCGAGGGTCACGGTCAAGCCGGAAGTTAACAGGATTGCGGTGTTGAGTGCAGGCAGACCCCAGGCACCCATTGCTTGCTTGGCAACTTCAAAATTATCCGCCATCGGCACCGCCAACAGTGGCCACACGGCCTCGAAATCGGGCCATAACAACCAGGCCGTCGCATCATTGTTGGAAGCCCCGCCAAGCCAGGGGATGGAATACATGCGTGCGTAAAATAGGGCACCGAAAAACGCGGCGAAGAACATGACTTCTGAAAAGATAAACCAGCCCATGCCCCATCTGAATGACATATCGACCTGCTTGTTGTAACGTCCAGCCAGGCTCTCGTTGATGACCTGACCAAACCAGCCATACATCATGAAAATAACGATAGCGATTCCCAGAAGCATCATGGTTATTTCGGCACC
>JBGUEB010000201.1:0-6400 GCA_041821565.1 Gammaproteobacteria bacterium
TGAAGAACTGCGCTCCAACGTGGCGCTGCGCGTTGCCGATACGGACAGCGCAGATAAATTCCTGGTCTCGGGCCGGGGAGAACTGCACCTGGCGATATTGATCGAAACCATGCGCCGCGAGGGCTTCGAACTGTCGGTTTCGCGTGCTGAAGTCATCATCAGGGAGATTGACGGCAAGTTATGCGAGCCTTACGAGCAACTCACGGTCGATGTTGAAGAGCTTTACCAGGGCACGGTAATGGAAGCCCTCGGTGGGCGTAAGGCGGATCTGAAAAATATGATACCGGACGGCCAAGGCCGGGTACGCCTCGACTACATGGTTCCATCGCGGGGATTAATCGGCTTTCAGGCCGAGTTTATGACGCTTAGTTCGGGTACCGGTCTGCTGTACCATGTATTTGATCACTATGGGCCAAAAGTTGAGGGTGATATCGGCCAGAGGAAAAATGGCGTACTCATTTCCAGCGCAACCGGCAAGGCCCTGGCCTATGCACTGTTCAATCTCCAGGAGCGCGGAAAACTCATGATTGGCCATGCCGAAGCCGTGTACGAAGGCATGGTAGTGGGTATCCACAGCCGTGCCAACGACCTCGTTGTTAACCCACTCAAGGCCAAACAACTGACTAACATTCGGGCTGCAGGAACCGACGAAAACCTGATCCTGACTAAACCCGTGCGCCTGACCCTGGAGCGTGCACTTGAGTTCATCGATGACGATGAACTGGTTGAAGTCACACCGAAACACATTCGGATTCGTAAAAAGTTTCTGCTCGAACACGAACGCAAACGCGCTTCGAGGAGTAGTGCTGCTTAATGCCGATTGCTTACTTCGCCTACGGCTCGAATATGGCTAGCCATCGGCTGCTGCGACGCCTGCCCGGGGCCCGGCATGTTGAAGTCGGCATACTGACCGGGCATCGACTCAATTTTCGTAAAAAGGACGATGCCGGACTGTCGGCCAAATGCGATATCGAGCTGACCGACGATCACAGCGACGAAGTGATTGGCGTGGTTTATGAAATATCAATCGATGACAAGCAAACGCTTGATCAGATAGAAGGCCTCGGTACTGGATACGATGAAAAGATAGTGCAGGTAACCACGTTGTCGGCGAAAATACTGTCAAGCGTCACTTACTTTGCGATCGATATCGACCATAACCTGATTCCCTACCACTGGTACAAGCAACACGTACTACGTGGCGCTATCGAACACGGATTACCCGCTGACTACATCAGAAAAATTGAATCTTTCGAGTCCCAGGAGGATGCGGACGAGCGAAGAAGGCACCGCGAACTGTCCATTTACTTATAAAAGCGGTGTAAATCCAAGGATGCGCACGCGCCCGGGCAGCGCTGGATTGAACAGCTGATTATGACAATAGGTGGCCTGGTATGCGGAATCCCGCTGTTCCAGCTCCCTGACACTGAAATCAAATTCGTGTTCTATGCTGCTTTCTGCGAACTTCAGATGGCACTCTCCTGCCGTGATCAACGCATCCGCTAACGCGGAATCAAGGCTGAATAACGCGGTGAGTTCCTTGCTAAAATTGAAATCATCCTGGTAATGTCGCTCGGACAGTATGCGCAATCCATTCTTGACCCTTTCTGCTGAATCCTGGGTCTTTCGGATAATATGGTTTAATTCGGAATTGAGAAACACCGAATCCTGTTTGACAATGAGGAAGTTCATACGGCTTTGTTCCTCGCCGCCTGATATCGAATAAACCCCCGCGCTAATGCCGGGTGTTGGTCGACCGCCGAGTTCGCGCATGCTCATTTTACGCAAACGACACTGCCAGGAAACAAAGCGCTTATATGACTCTGCCTGGGTTAACTGTGAATCCATGAGATTTGCTTGTGCCTGGATATTGGATAGCGGCCGTAGTACACCGGCCGCTGCCTGCGCTATCGGTTAAAAAAGACCTTCGACCTGGCCTTCGTCGTTCAAACGAATGCTATCGGCCGAGGGAACGCGAGGTAAGCCGGGCATAGTCATGATATCGCCGCAAACAACAACCACAAACTCGGCTCCGGCAGACAGGCGAATTTCGCGAACCGGTACTTCGTGGCCGGTAGGCGCACCCAGCAGACTCGGATCAGTAGAAAAACTATACTGAGTTTTTGCCATGCAAACCGGGAAATGGCCGTAACCATCCGCTTCAAACTTGGCGAACTGATCACGTACTTTCTTATCGGCGATCAAGTCGTCGGCGCCATACAGGGTACGGGCAATATGGCGCGCCTTGTCCCAAAGCGTCATATCGTCGTCATAAAGGGTATGGAACTGGGCCTGTCCCGAGTCGGCAACAGCCGCTACATGATGCGCCAGTTCCTGCACACCGGCGCTGCCTTCACCCCAGTGATTACAATCAAACACCTTAACCGCCATTTCAGCACAGAATTCCTTAATCACCGCAAGCTCAGCATCGGTGTCCAACGAGAATCTATTCATTGCTACCGTAATCGGAACGCCAAACTGACTCAGGTTACGAATATGCCTGCCGAGATTTTCACAGCCCTTTTTGATTGCCTCGATATTCTCGCCGGTAAGCGCATCTTTGGCGACACCACCATGCATTTTTAACGCACGTGCGGTGGCAACCAGGACCACTGCATCCGGACGCAGGCCTGCCTTGCGGCACTTGATGTCAAAGAACTTCTCAGCACCCAGGTCAGCACCGAATCCAGCTTCTGTAACAACATAATCCGCCAGTTTGAGTGCAGTTTTAGTTGCAATCACCGAATTACAGCCATGCGCGATGTTGGCAAATGGACCGCCGTGGATTAAGGCCGGGTTATTCTCCAGGGTTTGCACCAGGTTTGGCCTGAAAGCATCTTTCAATAATACTGTCATCGCGCCGGGAGCATTAACATCGCTGGCATGGACAGGTTTCAGATCACGCGTATAACCGATGACGATATTACCTATGCGACGAGTGAGATCCTCAAGATTTGTTGCCAGGCAAAAGATCGCCATAATTTCTGACGCTACCGTGATATCAAAGCCGCTCTGTCTTGGTGTTCCATTGCCCGGACCACCGAGACCTATGATGGTATCGCGCAGGGTGCGATCATTCATATCCATCACCCGTTTCCAGGTAATACGACGTGGATCGAGACCAGATTTGTTTTCCCAATGGATGTGATTATCGATCAGGGCCGATAACAGGTTGTGCGCGGCACCAATGGCATGAAAGTCACCGGTAAAATGCAGGTTGATATCTTCCATTGGTACCACCTGCGCGTAGCCACCGCCTGCCGCCCCGCCCTTCATGCCGAAACAGGGGCCGAGGCTGGGTTCGCGCAAACACATTACTGCATTTTTACCAATGCTGTTCAAACCATCACCAAGACCTACGGTCGTCGTCGTCTTGCCTTCGCCCGCCGGGGTTGGAGAAATGGCAGTTACCAGTATCAGCTTACCGTCTTTTTTTGACTGCAGTGACTCGATAAAATCTAAAGTGATTTTACCCTTGTCGTGACCATAAGGTAGCAGTGCATCGGCAGGAATTCCAAGCTTGTCGGCAATTTCTGAAATGGGTTTCAAGGTCGCTTCGCGAGCAATTTCTATGTCACTCTTGGCCATTTTTTTCTCCAAATAGTTGGGGCAGTTTCGGGAGTTACCAGTAGTCGGTCTGTAGAACTAAACGGACTCTGTTTGCTAATACCAGCTTATTGCTTGCTACAGAATTGCTTTCTTCGCAGGTCGTCTAAAACGACTATACAATATACATAATAATTACGACTCGAGGAAGAAAGTATCTCAAAAACGACATTCTAGCAGGCAATTTCTATACCAGGGGTTTACTAATAAACATCAGTCACAATGATGGCTTAAATTTGACTCGGTGGTCTTTATGACACTATGCCTGGACGCAAGCGACCGAAAAACCTGGCAATCAAATCCGTCAGCCCGGCCGTTGTTATCAGAACAACTCCTACGAATTCACGCCAGCCAAAAGGCTCACCTGCCCAAATAGCCGCGGTTACCGTGCCAACGCTGATTTCAGTCATGAACAGTAAGCCGACGACGCCGGGGTTCAGATGCGGTGCACCCCAGATAGCGGTCCATGCCGCGGGGACCACCAGCACCAGGGCAATTACCAGTAACCAGGGTAATGCCTGCCAGACTGAGCCCAGAGCTGGTAGCTCAATATCACCAGCCATCGGTGACAGGGCCATAACAATTGCAGCAACGCTGCCCCAGAAAAAATACGATACGGTAAATTCCATCGCGTGGCTGCCATCGTCCTTGCGTAACAATACCGCTGCAACAGCCCAGCCCAAACCGCCGAGTAAGCCCATCCAGTCACCGATGTTTCGCGGTAACGGAATGCCAGCACCGATCCCGAACATCACCAGCATGCCCGTAACACCTAGCACAATGGCAAATATCCTGGGAGTTGTAATGGTTTCGCCGAGAACAATCCTGGCCAGAATAAATGACCATATGGGCGTCATGTAATAAAGCAACATGCCGTGTACAACCTCGGTATAGAGCATCGCATTTGCGTAGAGTGCCAGCGAAGTACCGGTAGCCATGCCAATAAAATGTAATGACAGGCCACAGCGTAAAATTTTATTCCAGTGAAGTACCGCGTAGGGTAGAAAAACGAACAGAGGTACCAGGTAAAACAGGACTGTGGCCCAGGCACCATGAATCCCGGCCCTGTCCAACATGCGCAACGGGATCCAGAATAGTCCCCAGGCGATACCACTATATATGCAGGCGAGCCTGGCGCGGGTTTCAATCTCAAGATTTAAAATAAATTTCATGCGCAATAAAAAAATCCCCGCTAAATCACGCCTGGTGACTAACGAGGATTAATACCTGAGGAGGTATTCTAGCAATCAAGCGTGTTACTACGTTCCCATTCACTCAAGTAAGACGTATAACTGCTCCATTCATTGTTTTTCAGTTTGACATAAGCGTCAATCAATTCGTCGCCCAGACCAGCTCGAATAACCTTGTTGCTGTCGAGTTGGCGCAAGGCGTCGAGCAGGTTATTAGGTAGTTTCTTCGCATTTTTCACCTTGTGCCCTTCTTCATACATATTGATATCCAGGGGATCACCCGGGTCACGCTTGTTTTCGACTCCATCCAGGCCCGCGGCAAGAAAGCCTGCCTGCATCAGATACGGATTGGCGGCCCCATCCATCAGGCGAAGCTCGAAACGGCCATCATCGGGAACACGAACCATGTGAGTACGATTGTTTCCGCCATAAGTGACGGCATTAGGAGACCAGGTCGCCCCCGAAGTGGTGCGCGGTGCATTAATACGTTTATAACTGTTAACAGTTGGGTTAAATATCGCTGCCAGGTCATGCGCACTATGCATAATACCGCCAAGAAATTGATAGGCCAGGGGCGAAAGACCCAATCCTCGTTTATCCTTCCGGGTAGTAGAAAACAGGTTTTTGTTACCGGTTTTGTCCCAGACCGACACGTGAGCATGGCAGCCATTGCCGGTCAGGTGATTAAAAGGTTTAGGCATGAAAGTAGCCCGCATGCCATGATTTTCAGCAATGGTTCGCACCATATACTTGAAAAAAACATGTCGATCGGCAGTTTTCAGAGCGTCGTCAAAATCCCAGTTCATTTCGAACTGACCGTTAGCGTCTTCATGATCGTTCTGGTAGGGATTCCAGTCGAGTTCGAGCATTGCATCGCAAATCTGGCCTACCACTGGAAACTGGCGCATTAATGCCTGTTGGTCATAACAGGGCTTCGACTGCGTATCGGCGGTATCAGCCAGTCCTCTACCATCGGGAGTAATCAGGTGATATTCACATTCGACACCGGTTTTCATGCGATAACCTTTTTTCATCGCCTTCGCCAACTGCCGCTTCAAAGCAACTCGAGGAGAAGCCTCGACTTCCTTTCCATCCATCCACAAATCGGACGCGACCCAGCCTATCTCCTTATTCCAGGGTAACTGGATTAAGCTATCCGGATCGGGTACACCAAATAAATCCGGATGTGCCGGCGTCATATCCAGCCAGGCAGCAAATCCGGCGAACCCAGCACCATCCGTTTGCATGCCTTTTATCGCCCGGGCCGGGACTAGCTTGGCTCGCAATACGCCAAACAGGTCTACCCAACTGACTAAAAAATATTTTATGCCCTTTTGTTTCGCGATTTTTTCGAGATCTTTTGCCACCTTTTTTTCTCCTGACTTAGTAATCTGATTTTATATTTATTTCGACGCCGGCAGTTTAATTACTATTTAATGCTGGTTCAAACTACCCGCCATTGGCACACCGGCAGCACCGATCGAGGCGAGCAGTGCGGTCAACACAACAATTACCTGTTGTCCGAATCCAAGATCAAAACCGTAAACCTGGGCAATGAATATTGTCGCCACACATTCATAAAGTGCAGTCCCGTCCATGTTTAC
>JBGUEB010000202.1:0-6394 GCA_041821565.1 Gammaproteobacteria bacterium
TCTTTGTGAAGCTGTTTTCTAGAAAAAATAGAAACTTACGACTCTCATCCTCCACACTGGCCTGGACCGAGAGAAAGCGCCTTAGGGTCAGGTCTTTGATTTTGATTTTCTGGAATCTATGCAAATGTTTGCCTGGCAGTCATAATACCAGTCTGTTCAACGCCATAAGCCTCACAAATGACCGTTCCGTTAATTTTTCAGCCACTTAAAATTCGCAATACTGTACTACCAAACCGCATCGTAGTTTCACCTTTGTGTATGTATTCAGCCATTGATGGCATCGCCCAACCCTGGCATTTCGCGCATTTGAGTACTTTTGCGCGTGGTCAGGCTGGACTAGTGTTTACCGAAGCCACCGCGGTCGAGGCGCGTGGTCGTATCACGCCACAATGTCTCGGTATCTGGACCGACGAACAGGCCGACGCATTAACACCGGTCACTGCTTTCATCGAATCGATGGGATGCATTCCGGGGATCCAGTTGGCCCATGCGGGACGAAAGGCTTCGACCAGGGCGCCTTTCGTCGAGCGTGCCGGTACTCCAATTACTCCATCGAATGCCACCGAAGGCGAGATTTCGTGGCAAGCCGTTGCACCATCGGCATTACCTGTAGCGGAGGGTTGGCCAGAACCTCAGGCCCTGGATTCTACAGGTCTTCAGCAGGTGAAACAGGCATTCGTCGAAGCAGCGCAGCGAGCCCTGCAGGCCGGGTTTAAAGTCATCGAGTTACATATGGCCCATGGTTATTTATTACATAGCTTTCTATCGCCGCTTGGAAATCAACGCGAAGACCAATACGGTGGGAATCTGGAAAACAGGATGCGTTTTCCGCTGGAAGTCACCGAAGCAGTGCGCAAGGTGTGGCCCGAATCATTGCCACTATTTGTACGCATATCGGCAATTGATGGTCGTGAGAATGGTTGGAACCTGGACGATTCGGTTGCTTTCAGTCGTAAACTAAACGAGGCCGGTGTTGATGTTGTCGATTGTTCATCCGGTGGTATCGGTGGTGCTCCACGCTTTCGCACCGATGATACTGGCAAACCACTAACCCGGGAATCCGCACGAGAGCCCGGTTTTCAAGTCCCTTTTACGCGCCGCATAAAAGCCGAAACAGATATCAAAACAATGGCAGTCGGGGTTATTGTCGACCCCCATCAGGCTGAGGAAATTCTTCAATCCGACGGCGCAGATCTGGTCGCATTAGGCCGCGAAATTATGTACGACCCGTTCTGGCCGCTTCACGCTGCTGAAGCACTGGAGGCCGATGTCGATTTTAAAATGTGGCCAAAGCAATACGCCTGGGCAGTAGACCGGCGCGCACAGGTCAAGGCATTAAACACCAGGTAGTAGTCAGGGGTCAGAACCCAATCAGAATGGTGCCCAGGGCAGAATCGAATTACCTATTTAAATTATTGATTTAAATGAATTTTTCAAAAGCTCTACCCTTTTGCGGTTAACACCGCCGTCACCACGCCCGACCCTGGATGCCGAACGCAGATGAATCGTGTTCTGGCCGGTATCGATTCTTAATTCCAGGTCATCGACAAACCTGAATATCGAAGAAGTAAAAGTAGCTGCCAGATAATCGGTTTTTTCTACCTGGATGCTGCCACCCATTTCGCGAATGATCGTTTTTAACCTGGGCAAAACTTGTGCCGCGTCGCCAGCCGAGTAAACCAGCGGTTCGATATAGTGCGCTGCATCCGACACAAACTCGCTACTGACGCAATTGGGCTTGTCAGGGCACTGCTTCAGTCGGTCCTCCACCAGGCCGTATGCCTCTCCGGAATGCGACTTATAGCCAAGAATGAAAAGCGCAATAATCACAACCAGGGATATCGAGGCAATGATGATTAACAGTTTTTCCAATTTATTTACTCCAGTGAGAATCCGCACGCCATAACGTGAATGTCCGGGTTGTTAGCTAAAGCGTTACGGTTTAGTTGTCCATACAAGCTATTGGATCTGTACATGGCTTCGTCCCGTTATCGCTGCCAATATATCCAGTGCTGTTTGAAGGGCAAAAATCGCTTGAAATTATCATGGTCAACGCATCACGGGTCAAGGGGTGACCCATTAGGCAATATGTCAAGTCAGGGCACAAAAAAACCTCTCCGGGTCAAGTAGCAGAGTCTGGTTTAAATGATTTTCGACTGGACTGGGTATTCATGACACCAGATAATCGCCCTGTATGTGGGTTTATGGGTGAGGGTCATTGGGAAATATGGCTTTTATCTTTGCTCTACTTACGCAACACCCACCTCACCATTCGGCTTTTGGAAATACGCATGGACAATATTGCAGCAGGGATAAAAGTGATCGCTTTCGACGTGTTTGGCACAGTCGTTGACTGGCACGGATCGGTAACCCGTGAGGTTAACGAGATGAACCTGGGTATCGATGGCGCGGCTTTCGCTCGCGCCTGGCGTGCCGGCTACCAACCCGCCATGGCCGAGGTGATGGCTAATAACGAATGGATTATTCTGGATGTACTGCACCGCCGTATTCTCGATCGTGTACTAAAGGATTTTGGCCTGGAGTCGATGAAGGAAGACGATCGCCGCTATCTTAATCTTGTCTGGCACCGCCTTGACCCGTGGCCAGATTCCATCGAAGGGCTTACGAGATTGAAATCCCGGTTCATCATTTGCTCGCTGTCAAACGGTAATCTCGGCTTACTCACCGAAATGGCGAAACACGCCGGGATACCCTGGGACTGTATCCTTTCCGCCGAGAATTTTCGTCGCTATAAACCCCATCCCGACACCTACCTCGGCGTCGTTAAAACCTTTGCTGTCGAGGCCAGCCAGGTTTTACTGGCAGCGGCACACCATAGCGACCTTGCCACGGCGCGTGAATGTGGCCTGTCGACTGCTTATATCGAACGTCCCTGGGAATATGGTCGAGACCAGGCAAAAAATGTAGCACCCTGGGATACCAATAACATGCACACGACCAGTATTGTTGATCTGGCAGATCAGCTGGGTTGCTAATGCGCAGGTCAAGGGGTCAAGTCTTTAATTTATGGCTACCAAAATGGCCGGGGCAATTTACCAGAAATATGGGAATGCTTTGGGCTTCATCTCTCAGTTTTGTGCTGGCTGATTATTTCTGATTACTTCTGATTGCTTTTACTGATCCCAGTAGGGACTATCTCCAAAATACTCGGATAAATAATCGACAAAGGCCCTTACCTTGGCGGAGAGGTAACGGCGTGAGGGAAACACTGCATAGATTGAAATATCAGGCGGGCAATAGTCGATTAATACCTGTTGCAGGCGTCCCGCTCGAATGTCAGGCCCGGTAATGAATGTTGGAAGTGACGCAATGCCAAGCCCAGAAATAGCGGCAGACTTCAGAACGTCGCCATTGTCCGCGACTATCCGACCTTTCACCTTGACCGATTCAACTCCATCGGGGCCGTGTAAAACCCAGCTGCCCGGTTTTGCATCATTTGCGTAAATCAGGCATTGATGGGTTTCCAGGTCTTTCGCCGTCCTCGGGGTGCCGTGTTGCTCAAGGTATTCCGAAGAAGCGCAAAATACCCGTTTGCAGGGGGCTATTCTTCTCGCGATCAGGCTTGAATCTTCCAGTTCTGCGATCCTGATCACCAAATCAAAGCCCTCGGCTACGACATCGATAAAACGGTCGGCCAGGCTCATCGAAATTTGTACCTGGGGGTACAGTTTGAGGAACCCCGACATTGCCTCGTTCAAATGCAAAATGCTAAATGATGTAGGGGCGCTAAGCGTAAGTGTGCCTCGCGGCTCATTGGTCTGTTCGCTGGCGATGCATTCGATTTCCTCGATATCGGCCAGGATCACGTTGCAACCTTCGTAATAAATCTGCCCCGTTTCGGTCAGGCTTATGCGGCGGGTGGTGCGGTTGAGTAAGCGCGTACCCAAATGATTCTCCAGCTGCATAACGGATTTACTCACCTGGGCCCGAGAAAGCCCGATTTTCTCTGCCGCGGCGCTGAAACTTTCGGCTTTTACCACCGCCACAAACAGCGTCATACATTTGAGTTGGTCCATACTGTCAATTATAAAGAAACAATTAGTTAATTAATACTGTCTTTATTTCTAATTAATTGACATATATCATTTGTCAAAGTTAAGTAAACACAACAGCAGGAGTGAACCATGATTAACATTCGACATAGCGATGATCGTGGCCCGGCAGACCATGGCTGGCTACAGAGTCGCCATACCTTTTCATTCGCAGGCTATTACGACCCCAAATATATGGGTGTCTCTGCACTGCGCGTGATCAACGATGACAAGGTCACACCGGGTAATGGCTTTTCGACCCATTCGCACCAGGATATGGAGATTATCAGTTATGTAAAAACCGGGGCGATTGAACACAAAGACAACATGGGTAATATCGAAAAGCTACCCGCAGGTGAATTTCAGGTCATGAGTGCCGGCACTGGTGTTACCCACAGCGAGTACAACCCGTCGACTACCGAAGCATTGGAGTTTTTACAAATCTGGATTCAGCCCAACGTCAGGGGAATCAAACCGGGTTATCAGCAAAAACGATTCGCCAACCAGCAGGGATTGCAACTGATTGCCTCGCCGGATGCGCGCGATGAATCGATGTTGATCCATCAGGACACTTTTCTCTACCAGCTTCGTTTGAGTGCAGATACCTCTGCTTCTCACACCCTGGAACCTGGCAGAACCGTTTATGTACATGTCGTCTCGGGCGATATCACAGTAAATGGTGTGCCACTGGGTGGGGGCGATGGTGCGGAGGTGAACGAGGCCGATGTTATCGAGTTCGTTGGTATCAATAACAGTGAAACCCTGGTTTTTGATTTACCTTGAATCAGTGACCCGGATAGATTGAATTTTAAACGACTACTTTAAACAAACAATGGAAATGAAGATGAGTAAATTTAGTGATTTGGCAGGACGAATATTATTATCGGCAATGTTTTTTATGGCGGGCCTGAGCAAAATAGGTGCCTATGCTGGCACCCAAGGCTACATGGAGTCTCAGGGTGTTCCTGGATTTTTGCTGCCGCTGGTGATCGGGGTTGAAGTCATTGCGCCCGTGTTGCTCGTGATAGGCTGGCAGACTCGCTATGCGGCAATTGCGCTGGCAGGATTTACGGCTGCGACAGCATTCATGTTCCACCTGAATTTTGCAGACCAGATCGAGAGCATCATGTTTATGAAAAATATAGCGATTACCGGGGGCTTGCTGCTGTTGGCTACCCATGGTGCCGGTGAGTTGAGCCTGGATAGCAAACTCGCAAAGTAATTAATTGAATAGTGACCTGCTTCTGACTCTAAAGAAGCAGGTTGATAAAGACTGAGGAAATTTTAATGGGTATGTTGATAAAAGGCGAACTGGTGGATAACTGGTTGGAAAAAGAAATAGACGGCGGAGAATTCAAGCGCATGGAGTCGTCTTTTCGAAACTGGGTTACCGTTGATGGCAGTGCCGGTCCGACCGGAGAGGGGGGTTTCAAGGCTGAGCCAGACCGTTATCATTTATATGTATCGGCGGCCTGCCCATGGGCCCATCGCACCATCATATTTAGAAAATTGAAAAAACTCGAGTCCATCATTGGACTATCAATCGTCGAGCCGGACATGCTCGAGCAGGGCTGGACCTTTGCCGAGGCGGGAAGCTATATCGATCATTTGTATGCGGATAAGTATATGCATCAAATATACACCCGCGCCAACAAGGAGTTCACCGGCCAGATTACCGTTCCCGTTTTATGGGATAAAAAGCTGCAGACGATCGTTAATAATGAATCATCGGAAATAATTCGTATGCTCAATTCGGCGTTCAATAATTTTACCGATGTGACAGTGGATTATTATCCTGAATCATTGCGCCAGGAAATTGATGAAATCAATGCGCCGATTTACAGGTATATTAATAACGGTGTCTATCGTTGTGGATTTGCAACGACCCAGGCTGCTTACGAGCGGGCATTCGACCGCTTGTTTAACGAACTCGATCGGGTTGAAGCAATGCTTTCAAAAAATCGATATTTGGCTGGCGACCAGATAACGGAGGCCGACTGGAGATTGTTTACTACCTTGATTCGATTTGATGCCGTCTATGTCGGTCATTTTAAATGCAATTTAAAACGCATTGCCGACTATGCAAACCTTTCAAACTATTTGAGAGAACTTTATCAAGTGCCGGGTATCGCCGAAACGGTCGACATCGACTATATCAAGCGACACTATTACTACAGCCATACCAGTGTAAACCCGACTCAAATCATACCGAAGGGGCCACTGTTAAATTTTGCTTTAGAACATGACCGTGCGACTAAATTTGGCGATAGATGACCGGATTCGGGCCAGTCCGATGCCGGCTACTGCCAAATAAAAAAAGAAAAAAGGCAAACAGGGACAGA
>JBGUEB010000203.1:0-6369 GCA_041821565.1 Gammaproteobacteria bacterium
GGGCAAATGTGTAGTAGGCAAGCGTGATTAAACTTGAAATTGCAACAATGGATTCGGAAAAAGTTTCATTTCCTGCCCAGGGAAAACAAAAGTAAAGAACGAGTAATACACCGATTGCCAGGCGAAGTTTTGCCTGCTCGGGTTCAGAATCACCGGTTCTCCTTAGCCTGCCCTTGAGTCGGCTAACCAGGCCAGCTTTATTTTCCGTAGATTGCATGGTCCACTGGCCTATTGATTAAGGCTAACTATCGGAAAATTCGGATTGTATTTCATCAATTTTGTCGATTTTTTCAAAGAATGCTTCGACACAAAGAGGATCGAACTGGGTACCTGAATTTGTTTCCAGATAATCCTTGGAATCGTCGGTAGTCCAGGCTTCTTTATAAGGTCGTGGAGAGGTCAGGGCGTCATATACGTCTGCTACAGATACAATTCGTGCTACCAGTGGGATGTCCTTGCCAGCTATACCATTTGGATAACCAGTGCCATCGAATCTTTCGTGATGATTGAGCGCAATAATTGAACCCGTCTGAATATATCGAGATTGACTGTTCGACAGGATAGAATGCCCAATTGTCGTATGCCGCTTCATCGCGAGCCACTCATCCTGGTTAAATTTATCCGGTTTAAGCAACACACAATCCTGTATGCCGATCTTACCAATATCGTGCATGGGTGCAGCGTATTCGATTTCATCACATTCTTTTTCACTTAAGCCCAATGCCTCAGCGATTTTTCTCGAATATTTTGCCATTCGTACGACATGGTAACCGGTTTCTTCGTCGCGATACTCGCCAGCCTTGGCCAATCGGATCAGGGTTTCTTTTTCACGGGATACAATTTGCTGGGTGGCAACTTCAACCTGGCGTGCCAGCCAGTCAGCACGATCCTGAATAATTGCCTGCTGTTCATGCAACTTTAGTAAATTTCGGCAACTGGTGCGACACTCGATCTGATCGATAGGGCGGGTTAGAAATGCGGTAGCACCGGCTTCGAGTGCATCGTAGCGCACCGATTTCTCGCTAACCACGGTAATCATCATGATAGGAATATCCTGACTGCCGGGCTTTTTCTGGATCTGACGAATAAGCTCGACACCGTCCATGTCGGGCATGCGGTAGTCGGTAATGATGAGGTCTGGATGGTTATCATCTAGCCATTTGAGGGCTTCGAGCGGACTGTCGAAGGCGGCAACATTGACGTCATCTTCGACCTGCTGGATAATTTTGGTTAGAATAGATCGACCAGTTGATTCATCGTCAACAATCAATACTTTTCTTTGGCGGCGTAAAACGCTAAGACGGCGCGCGTTTTCGTAGGGTTCTACTTTAGAACTTTTTATTATATTACTGCTACTATCTTTATTCGAAATCAATTTTAACCCCCATTGATTCTTAATAAGCAGAATAGATAAGTTTAGGCTGCTTTTTAGTATTATCTAGTTGAATTTCCTGGTAAAACTGGCTAATTTTCACTTTTGCTATACTCTATATACCTAAAATTTAGTAAAATCAAGTTGTTAGCTGGATTTATTAATAATTCACATTAAGAAATAAATGTAACCTGTGCCAATAAATTATCCTGTTCAGGAGCAACGCTGGTACCGTTTTTTGGCTAAAATGTGATATTTCAGTTCACAAATGGTTACCACAACCCTGTAAACAACCATAGAACCGATCACAGTCATGCATAAATATTCCTTTCCCAGGCTGATTTTAGTGTGGATTTTTATATCCCTGTCCGGAGTCTCTTTTGCTGCGGCTAAATTCGATCGCAGCAGCCTGATTATCAATGGTGTCGAGTACTCGATCGAAATTGCAAAAACATCGAAGCAACGATCACAGGGTTTGATGTTTCGGGAAAGCCTGGATATTCGCGAGGGCATGTTATTTGTATACCCGCGCTCCGGTAATCATAGAATCTGGATGAAGAACACCCTGATTCCATTGTCGGTGATCTGGCTTGATGATAATGAAACAGTGATTGAAGTAAAAATACTGCCTCCATGCAAACTCGATCCCTGTCCGAGTTATGGTGTTTCGAAACCAGCAAAATATATTATTGAATTAAGCAGTGAAGTGATGGGCGTCAAATCGGGCGACACTATCATGGGGGTAAAACAGTTCGAGTAAATCTGGCAGACTGCCAGGCACCATCTTTAGCAGGCAAAAATTACAGGATAAACCAGAGAATCACAGGGATGGTAACGAGGCTGCTCAGATTGCCAATTAATACAATGGATGCAACCAGTTGAGGTTGTTGTTGGAATTGCTCGGCAACGATGTAGTTTAATACCGCTGGCGGCAAAATACTAAATAACAATAAAATTGGTACCTGTTCGGCAGGCAACGAGAACAGGGGAAGGATCAACAAAGCGATCAATATCCCACTGAGCGGACAGACTAGCGTACCTACCAGCGTAATTTGCCAGTCCTTGATCTCAATTTCGATCAGTCTTGCGCCCAGTGAAAACAACATCAGCGGGATAGCGATCTGGCCAAGCATGTTGACCGGAAGCCGGATTATTTCGGGTATGATTATGCCGAAAGAACTCAAACCGATTCCAGCCACGGTGGCAACCACCATTGGATTTTTAGCGATCGATAATATCGATGCCCGGCGATTGAGCATCTTCTGCCCCAGGGTGAAGTGGAGAAAATTTTCCAGTGCAAGCAAAACGATGGCGGCCGGTAGGGCAGCCTTACCAAATGCCAGTAAAATAAGCGGTACGCCCATATTTCCGGAATTAGTGAACATCATTGGTGGTACAAAAGTTTTCCACTGAAAGCCAAATACACGTGCAATGGGCCAGGCGATAATTCCCGATCCAAGCATCACCAGTAGACCAGCAGCAGCCAGGCCCGCATAATTTGCCAGGGAAAAATCACTGGCTGACATAATATCGAGGATCAGGGCCGGCGTGAAAACGTCCATATTGATGCGATTGCCTGTTGACATATCCGGGTTATGCCTGCGGCTATAAATATATCCAGCGGCCACAATTGCAAACACCGGGAAGATGATTGTTATGATTCGATATATCAGATCTAGATGCTGCATTGGATACGGTTATTGCAAAGCGACTATTGGCGTAGTGTGCTGGCAGGAATGCGAGGCATTTTTAAAAACCCTGGCTTGCCAGCAGTTAAAAATAAAGTGAAAGGTCTTTATGTACCGCCAGGCAACTGGCAATACTTTCCGCCTGGTCGCCCGTGACCCGTGGCTGTAAACGCATACCGATAGTATACCGGATTGCAGAATCGTAGGATTCCAGCTCTGGTAAAAATTCATTCGCGGCCCGGCTACGCCAGTCAATTTCAAATTCCAGTTTCTGTATGGCTATCTCGAGTTGTTCGATGGCTTTTTCCCGGTCTGGGCTGTTACCGCGAAGCGCTCTCCTGGCCTTCGACAGCTTGGATTTAACCGGGCTGGCATTAGTGAGTTGATCGAACTCCTGCGCCAGTAGCTTAATCGTCGTCATTGCGTCATCAGGCGTTGCGTTTTGAATAACGCCTCTCAATGCTGGTAGTTTCGGCTGCAATTCCCTGAGCGCATCGTGCTCGTTTAACATCTTCAGTACAGTTTTTATCGATTCGTAACTCTCATCGGCATTGCGGCGATATTTTAGCCGGGCGTTTTTCTCTGCAGATGCCAGGTCATTGAACTGGCTACGAGCCTGCTGCCAATTGTCAGGAATCTGTTGCTCGAGTGTGGCTCGTTGCTCTTCTATCGATTTAATTTTCTCGCGAATGATGTTTATCCGGTATTCTGTGTTGTCGCCTTCAAACTCAACTCTTTTTCGGGCCTCGTCCAAATCTGTTATTTCCCTGGTCAGGCGTTGCATATCTCTTTGTAATGTCCGCACCTGGATATGGAGTGGGCGATATTGTGAAATATATGCTTCCAGGCTCTGACTGGATTCTCGTACTTGCTCGATGAGAGCGAAAGACTTACCGGCATTGGCATAACTCTTACTGAGTTTGGACTGGTAGTCTTCGGGCAAATCGGAAATATTGGCAGTTTTTATGCGCTCGATGCTGCTAAGAATGGAATTCCGGTTATTGTCATAATCCGTAAACAAGTTTAATTCGAGGCATTCCTGTAGTTTCGGGTTGCTCGGTGGTGGAGCTGTTTCAGAGGTCAGGTGGGTTTTATTTGGTAAATAATTAACCAGGCTAGGAAATGCGCCGGCGATTGCGAGGCCGAGTAATTGTAAGGCGATAAACGCCACTGCGCCCTTGTAAATTTGCAGGGTTTTAACAATGGCTGGCGCGACACCGCGTAAATAAAACAACGAAAATCCAAAGGGTGGAGTTAAAAACGAGGTCTGGATATTCAGACCGATCATGACTCCCAGCCAGACCGCGGTGATGTTCGCGCCCGGGTCAGCGAGTAAAATTGGGGCGACAATGGGAACCACGACCACAGCAATTTCTATGAAGTCGAGGAAGAAGCCGAGGAAAAAGATGACCGCCATGACGACGACAAACTGGGTCCAGAATCCGCCTGGCAGGCTGGTCAGATAATCCTTGACTAACTCCTCGCCGCCGAAACCTCGAAACGCAGAGGTTAACATCGCCGCGCCGATCAAAATAATGAATACCATGGATGTCGTCTTGGCGGTTTCCATCATCACACCACGCAAGGTGTCCTCGATGGTGTAGGCCCGCCAGATACTCCAGACAATGGCTGCTATCAGGGTTGAAACCGCGATACAGGCGAGAACTATGCCAAATGCGTCGGAACTGCTTTCTATATTCTTAATATTGAGATTAAACGTGTTAAGCAATATGACAATCGCCAAAATTGAAGAAATAGCCATAAAGGCAGGATAATAGGCGCGTGGCTTGCCTTCCATGAGCCGATAACTACCCATGATCATGGCGCCGATGGCGCCGATCGCACCGGCCTGATTAACCGTTGCCACGCCCAGGATAATCGAGCCCAGCACGATAAATATCAGTGTCAGCGGGGGGATTAGTGCCAGTAAAACTCGAATAATAAACCTTCGATCGTAGCTACCCGCAAATGGAACGGGTGGCGCAACTTCGGGCTTGATCAGGGCCGAAATTAATATATACGCCATATAGAGGCCAACCAGGATCAAACCTGGAATAAACGCACCCATAAACATATCGCCGGCACTGGCGGTGATAACGTCAAAATCTCCAGGCATCGAAATATTGCCTGTTAACTCCTTGTACTGGGCCTTACGGGCAGTAGCGGCCTGATCTGATGCGTTTGAAAGCTGGTCAGCGAGGATAATTAACACGATTGAGGGCGGGATAATTTGCCCCAGCGTCCCTGATGCACAAATGGTGCCGCAGGCCAGTGAATTCGAATAATTACTACGCAACATTGCCGGCAGGGAGATCAGGCCCATGGCTATCACGGTAGCCCCGACTATACCGGTGGTTGCCGCGAGCAGGGCGCCGACAAAAACAACTGAAATGCCGAGACCGCCCGGGATCGGTCCAAACAACTGGGCCATCGCCACGAGTAAATCCTCGGCGATCTTCGAGCGCTGCAACATGATCCCCATAAAAACAAACAAGGGAATCGCAATTAAGGTATCACGCTCGACATTCCAGTACAGACTTCGGAAATTGGTAACACCGGCGCTAAGCCACTGATTCGGGCCGCCGAGTACAAAGTAGGCGTCGGTGTTGCCCTCAAATATATATCCACACAGGGCCGCGAGCCCGATAGTGACGATTGCAGACCCGGGCAGGGAAAATGCTACCGGGAACCCGGAGATCAGGGCAACCACCATGATCAAAACTAGTAGAACCAGGAAATAGATTTCCATATCCCTAGCCAGCCTTTTCAGAGGCAATCAATTGTCGGTAACTCGGTCTCTCGGGATCATTTGACACCCGGATTAATTCGGAAATATTGAACAATAGATAACTGGTAAACTGGATCAGCATGGAAACTGCAAAAATCACCAGAAATCCAGCCATCAAATATTTCACGTACATACCGTAGCCACTTTGCGTCACTTCGAAGCTCAACAACGGACTATTGATGCTATTGCCTTTGCCACCCATGCCATGCATCAGAATGACCCAGCAAATTGGCAGCCCAAGCAGTATGCAACCGAGTGAGTCGATCCATGCTTTCTTTCTGCGACTAAATCCCGCGTAGAGCACGTCAACGCGTACATGGCCTTCTTCTACCAGGGTATAGGCGCTGGCAAACAGGAATAGCCCTGCATACCAGAAACGAACGATGTCACCCATGTAGGCCTGTTCGTAAGAAAATACGAAACGTGTGATGACAATTGAAAATTCAGCGAGCACGACCATGAGGGCTAACCAGGAAAAACTGATAGAGCGATAGCGGGCGGCTAGTACGCAAGACAAAAAT
>JBGUEB010000204.1:0-6360 GCA_041821565.1 Gammaproteobacteria bacterium
AGGACATACGCCAGGTTTTATCCAGTGCCTCGCCGAGTGCTCCAACAGGCCCGTATCGCTCAACTACCGACATCTGCCGACGAATATCAGGTGGAATCTCTATCCGATTTTTAACTCCAATAAAGCCATATCTTGTTCCATTTTCCTCTCGTATTTCCGGGCTAATCTGTAGTGTGACCTTTTCGCCCGCGCGCATGACCACCAGTGAAAGCATCTGGCCAGGGTGGGCTCTGATCAGGTCAACCCATTGGTTAACATTAATGATTGATTGGCCATCAAGGCTTAGAATTTTATCTCCAGCCATCAGGCCTGCAGCCGCGGCTGCGCCACCTGGTATTATCTCGTCGATGACAGGGGGGATATCAGGACGCCACATCGAAAGGCCAAGTTCGCCCATTAAATCTATCTGTTCATCCTGTAACAGCCTCAAACCGCTAATATCGAGGGTTTTCTCCATTATTTGCTTATCAAGACCCTGCACCACGAGGGTAATCGAACCACGATCGATCGACTCCTCGAGCAGGGCAAATCGTGCCTTTTCCCAGCTAATCGTTTCGGCTCCGTTAACCGACAGGATAGTATCCTGCAACTTAACGCCTGCTGAGTAAGCTGGACTTGGATTAGCAACCTCACCAACCATAGGCCTGATTCCGCTCACTCCTGCCAGATATATCAGGTAATAGGCGACAATAGCAAAAATAAAATTGAATAAAGGACCTGCGGCAACAATGGCAAATCGCCGCCATACGCTTTTGCGATTGAACGTGCGGCCGAGATCTTGCTCTGCCACTTCACCTTCGCGTTCATCCAGCATTTTCACATAACCACCGAATGGGATGGCGGCGATAACATATTCGGTCTGGTCTACACCACCCTTTTTGATCCACAGGGGTTTACCAAAGCCAACCGAAAATCGCAGCACTTTGACGCCCATTTTGCGCGCCACCCAGAAGTGACCGAACTCATGGATCGTAACCAACACACCAATCGCAACTATGAATGCTGCTACACTTTCAATTATGGTGAGAATATTCACGATGGCAGGCACAGCCCGGTTTGAGCCAGTTGTTGATGTACACAGGCTCTCGCTTCGGCATCTGCAGACAGGACTGTGTCCAGGCTGTCTGCCCTACTTGAGCTGATTTGTTGCAGGGTTTGTTCGATCAATTTAGGTATGTCGGTAAATTTAATACGATGATTCAAAAAATTCTCCACCGCCACTTCATTTGCGGCATTCAATATCGCCATGCTGGTCCCGCCCTGTCTAAATGCGTCACGGGCCAGCCGTAAACAGGGAAACCTGATTTCATCGGCGTGATGAAAGTCTAACCGACTAACCTGTAATAAATCCAATGGATCTACGCCACTATTAATCCGGTCAGGCCAGGCTAATGCATTCGCAATCGGTGTGCGCATATCGGGATTACCAAGTTGCGCCAGGACCGAGCCGTCATTATAAGCCACCATTGAATGGACGATACTTTGCCTGTGCAGCACAATTTCAACATCGGACTCGTCCATACCAAACAACCAGCAGGCTTCAATTAACTCAAGCCCCTTGTTCATCATGGTTGCAGAATCTACCGAAATTTTAGGACCCATGTCCCAGTTTGGATGCGCAACCGCCTGGCCAGGAGTGACCCACTCGAACTCTTCAAGCGGCAATTCTCGAAAAGGCCCACCGGAACCAGTCAATAAAATTCGGGTAACACCCTTTTCGGAAAGATTAGCCAGGTGCCCCAATGGTAGGCACTGGAATATTGCGTTGTGTTCACTGTCGATCGGAATCAGTTCGGCCTGATGGCGAACCACCTCCTCCATAAACAGTGAGCCCGCCATAACCAGCGACTCTTTGTTGGCCAATAATACGCGCTTCCCCGCTCTAACCGCAGCCAGTGTCGGCATTAGTCCCACGGAACCGACAATTGCTGCCACAACTACCTCGACATCAGCATCTTCAGCAACCTGTGCCAGTGCTCGATCTCCACAGACGACTTCAATCGTAGTAGCCGATAATATCTTTGCCAGATCCTCGGCACTTTGCTGATTACCCATCACCGCATAACGCGGGTTATGGGTTAAACAGATTTTTGCCATCTGTTCAACATTGGTATTAGCGGTCAAGGCAAAAACCGCGTACTTATCGGGATGCCGGGCGATAACGTCGAGAGTACTTGAGCCGATCGATCCGGTCGCACCCAGAATGGTGATTTGCTTCATCTACACCACCCCCACAGTGTAAAACCCAGCGACAAATATCGGTGTTGCCGCTATTACTGAGTCGATGCGATCGAGTACACCTCCATGTCCCGGCAGAAGTTTTCCACTATCTTTGACTGCCGCTTCTCGTTTCAAAATACTCTCATACAAATCACCAACCACCGAAATCATTGAGGTCGCCAGGCCGATCAGGATAAATTGCCATAACTCCGTACCCCATCCATTGACAATCTGGAAAACAACCAGCATCCATAGGACATTCAATATTACACCACCGGCGACTCCTTCCCAGGTTTTAGCAGGACTAATACCAGGCGCAAGCTTGTGTTTTCCGAATTTACGACCACTAAAATAGGCGCCGATATCAGCTACCCAGACGAGCGTCAGAAGATAGAGCATAATCCAGCCGCCTTGCTCAAAATACTGGTGTATAAATACCATTCCATGCCCGCATATCCACAATAAAGTGATAGCGAGAACCATCTGGAACAGTCGTAACGGTAGCGACCACTTCCCGGAAAACTGGTAAAGTAACAGAAACCCGGTGACCAATACCCATATAAAAACGCCGGCGAGCGACTGGTAATAAATTATAGTAGGGTCTATCGATTCGTTAAACGCCCAGAACAGGATCGCATACATGAGGGCGCCAATCATTCCTGGCCAGAAGTCGGGTTTGAGAGTAAGCGCCAGTATTTCGTAACAGGCTGCGAACATCACCAATGCAATCAGGACAACCACCCATTCATGGTCTGCAAACAAAATAGTACCGGCAAATACACTCGCCAGTACTATCGCGGTTATCACACGCTGCTTCAGCATGGCTTCTTCATCAATACATCTTTGAGTTCATCCATACTAAATACCAACTTGATCACCCGTCTTTCCGTAGCGTCGTTGTCTCAGCGAATAAACATCCAACGCCTTTTGCATTTCAACTTCGCTAAAATCTGGCCAGAGAATATCAGTAAAATAAAGTTCCGCATATGCAATTTGCCATAACAGGAAATTACTGATTCTTTGTTCACCCCCGGTTCTGATAAATAAGTCAGGATCGGGCGTATTGTTTAATGAAAGGGTCGATTCAAACAGGGCAGTATCGATTTGTTCGGGATTTATCTCGTTACGCTGTAGTTTTCCTGCAATTGTTTTTACCGCATTCAGGATGTCCCACTGACCACCATAGTTGGCGGCAATATTCAGTGACATCAAGTCGTTGTTTGCAGTCAATAATTCGGTAGCAGCAATCTGGCCTCGTAGATCATCAGAAAACGAATCGCGATCACCAATAAACCGGATACGAATATCTTTTTCATTTAACTCTACAGAATATTTCTTCAGTGAATGCATGAACAGGTCCATTAGCGTACTGACTTCTTCCTTTGGACGATTCCAGTTTTCACTGCTAAAGGCAAACAGCGTCAAATGTTTAACACCCGAGCGGACAAAAAATTCGACCGCTTTCCTGGTAATTTCAACACCTTTACGGTGTCCAAGCGTGCGCGGCATCAGCCGTTTTTTTGCCCACCGCCCATTTCCATCCATGATGATACAAACGTGCTGGGGAACTGATGTCTCCTGCGCTTTATCCAGGGCCACGGGCAGAACCAGTTATATTTCCATCAATTCTTTTTCTTTGGTCTGTAACAGCGCTTCGATTTCATCGGTGGACTGATTGGTAACCTGTTGCACCATATCCTGCCCCTTGTGATCCTCATCTTCAGAAATATCCTTGTCTTTCAGCAGGGATTTTAAATCGTTATTGGCATCACGACGAATATTGCGAACCGCAATTCGCGAATTTTCTGCCAGCTCACGCACCACCTTGACCAGTTCTTTGCGGCGTTCCTCGGTTAAAGGTGGCATTGGCACCCGAATTACCGTTCCCGCAGTTGATGGGTTCAACCCGAGGTCAGAACTCATAATCGCCTTTTCAATCACTGGCACCATGCTCTTGTCCCAGGGTGTTACAGCCAGAGTTCGCGCATCTTCAACTGACAGGTTGGCAGCCTGCCCTATCGGTACTTCACTACCATAAAAATCTACCGTTATATGATTGAGCAGGCTCACATTGGCTCGGCCAGTCCTGATTTTAGAGAGTTCGACTTTAAATGCATCGATACTCTTGTTCATGCGTGATAAAGCATCCTGTTTTATATCGTTTATCATTCTTTTGCCTCTTTATAGACGACATGTGTGCCGACCATTTTCCCTTTCGCCAGATCCAGCAAGGCACCAGGGTTATTAATGTTACAAACTACCATCTCGAGTGCATTATCGTTGCACAGGATCATTGCTGCAACATCCATCACTGCCAGACGCTGATCGATGGCCTGGTCATAATTGAGCAGATCGAACTTGATTGCATCATCGTATAAAACCGGATCTTTGTTGTAGATGCCATCAACCTTGGTTGCCTTGATCATCAAGTCAGCCTGAATTTCGATAGCCCTGAGACTGGCGCCTGTATCGGTGGTAAAGTAAGGGCTACCCGTTCCAGCTGCAAATATCACTATTTCGCCAGACGATATTTTCTCTCTTGCAGCGCGTTGTGTATATCTATCGCATACCTGAGGAACATCAAGGCCCGACATTACCGAGGTTCTTGCCCCACACAATTGCAGGCTATCGCGCAGCACAAGTGCATTCATAACCGTCGCTAGCATTCCCATGTGATCGCCAGTTACGCGATCGAGACCAGCTGCCGCCAGTTTCTCCCCGCGGAACATATTACCCCCGCCGACTACAAGTCCAATCTCAACGCCGGCATCATGCAGGGATTTTATTTCACCCGCCTTGCGTGCGACTATCTTCGGATCGATACCAAACTCAGACTGCCCCATCAGGGCCTCACCACTTAACTTAACCAGTAATCGCTTATATTTTAGTTTTGCCATCTTGTTCACTATAGAATAAAGGCCGCGTTAAGCGGCCTTTAGGTTAGCTATTTAACTGCGCAGCAACTTCCGCAGCAAAGTCTTCGACTTTCTTTTCGATGCCTTCGCCGACCTCGTATCGAATAAAGCCAGAAATCGACGCGCCTGCGCCTGCAAGCAACTTGCCAACAGTCTGCTCTGGATCCTTCACGAAGGGCTGTTCGACCAGGGTGACCTCGGCGAGGAATTTCTTCAACCGGCCCTGAATCATTTTTTCAATAATTTCGGGGGGCTTGCCGCTGTCTTGCGCCTGGGCTATTAATATGTCCTTTTCCTTTTCGATAAATTCTGCCGGTACCGCCTGCTCATTGACAAACTGGGGATTTACCGCGGCAACGTGCATTGCGATATCGCGTCCCATCTCAGCCGTCGCACTGGAATCGACTAACACGCCTATGCGCGTGCCATGTAAGTAGGAAGAAACACCCTGGTCTGACTCGACTATTTCAAATCGACGGATCTGGATATTTTCTCCAACTTTGGCGATTAGTGCCTGACGTGCTTCTTCGACGGTTTGACCATCCGCAATCGAAAGGCTTACCAATGCTTCAACGCTTGACGGTCTCTGTTGCAACACGGTTTGCAATACCGCCTCGGCAAAAGACTGGAAATTATCGTCTTTAGCAACAAAATCAGTTTCCGAATTGATTTCGAGAATAACTGCCGTCTTCCTGTCCCCGGTTACTATGACCTTAATGGCCCCATCTGCGGCAACCCGCCCGGCCTTTTTATCCGCTTTGGCTGCCCCGGATTTTCGCATTAACTCCGCTGCTGCTTCTATATCGCCATCACTCTCTACCAGAGCTTTTTTACATTCCATCATGCCCGAACCGGTTCGTTCGCGCAGTTCTTTCACTAAAGATGCTGTTATAGCCACTTCAATACCTCAAAAAATAATAGTAACTCCCTGAATTCTTCATGCGAGAATTGCAAAGATCGGCGTGGATTAGAATAATCTCGTTACCACCCCTGTACCGGATTTCAACTAATCGCTAGCCGCCTTTTTGGGTGCGGCCTTCTTGGTCGCAGCTTTCTTAGTCGAAGCCTTCTTAGTTGCGGCCTTCTTGGTCGCAGCTTTTTTAGTTGCAGCCTTCTTGGTCGTAGCTTTTTTAGTTGCAGCCTTTTTAACAGCAGCCTTCTCAGGCGCCGCGGCTTCTTCGGCTACAGCTTCTTCGGCTACAGCTTCTTCGGCTACAGCTTCTTC
>JBGUEB010000205.1:0-6325 GCA_041821565.1 Gammaproteobacteria bacterium
GGTGTGCGCGATCGCGCGGCGCATCGAATCATCACTGATACCGGCCGTAGCGATCATTGAACCAGCCTCCATATCGGGTAATCCTGCCCAGTAGAGTTCGCGGAATCCACGTTCGGTAGGAAACAGGTCAGTGTAGTAATCAGGCAAACCATCGAGTTCACCAGGATCAACCCGGGGTAGAGGCATATCCTCGGCTTTATAGCGATCGGCATACTCGATCGGCGGTGCGAAGGGATGATGCGGGTCAGGGTAGGATACAAACATGAAAAACGGATCATCGCTACTCGACTGATCGATAAAACGTGAAGCGCGATCACTAATCCATGAGTTGTAATGCAACTCTGCCGGAATTGCCGAGCGCCAGATTTCATCCAGATCAGCAGGAGGCATTTCAGGAGCCGCTTCTACTTTTAGCAAAGCTGCTGCTTCAGGGGCATTGTTTTTGAGCCAACGCGCGTAATGTCCAGAAATCGCCGCCGTATCCGACTCTCCAAGTAACAGGTCGATGGTCTGAAAACCATAGAAGGGACCCTTCCAGTCATCGGCCGCATCGGTACGCCAAAATGCCCTGGAGTCGGGCATATTGAATTCAGCCGGTGCCAATATTGGTTGCAAATGCTGTTTACCGACGCTATGCGTGCGATAACCGGCGTCGGCCAGCAGGCCAGTTAGTGTAGGTATTTGCGGATTCAGCGCCATACCGTTAGTAATTAGTTCGTGGTGACGGGGATACAAACCGGTAAACATGGTTGCCCTGCTCGGTGAACAAATCTGCATCGGTGTAATATGCCGGCTGAAGCGGGTACCTGCAGCTGCCAGTGAATCAATATGCGGTGTGCGTGCAATCTTATTGCCCGAACAGCCAAGACTATCGGAACGTTGCTGGTCGGTGCAGATCCAGATGATATTTGGTGGGTTCATAAGCCTGGGTAGTCCAGTCAGGAATAGTCGGAAAAATCAGAGTACTCGCAGCATAAAATTCTCACTCGATAAAGTCTATAGTCGATCAACCACTTCAGTTTTGTTAGGTTATAATTCGATTCCCTTGAATACCCCGACGGGCCTGCCAATGCCACATTCACTATTTCTTCCCGAGCGGATGGGTTCTGCAACAGTCGAACCCGTGGGTAAATTTGAAGCCGGCTCTTTACAGTCGTTCACCTTAACCTATACGGCGGGTTATTACGGTATTGACGATACCGGTTCGATAAAAATTGTGCATCGCTTTGCGAGCGACATGGGCAAACCACAGTTCGACGATCCGAGCGCGGCTAACTATGTGACGGTTGCAGCCTCAAACGGTGCTGTACTCCATGTCGAATACGATATGAAACGTAATATTCGTCCCTGGGATAAAACTATTTACATCAAGGTAGTTCGTGGATTTCTGCGCGAGGGAGATGCAATCACGGTCAACTTTGGAGACCCGGTCGGTGGTAGCCCGGGAATGCGTATTCAGACCTTTTGCGAAGATTCATTCGAGTTTCGCGTACTGGTTGATGCGATCGCAACCTATAATTATGTCGAGCTTCCACAACAGCCCGAAATTTCCATCGTCCCTGGCAAACCGGTTTTATGGAAAGCTGTTATACCTACCACACGAAGACCCGGTGATTCATTCCGTCTATCGGTCAAAGCCGAGGATAACTGGGGAAACCCGAGTGACCAGTGTGACCAGACTATCCTTTTACGCTCGAATTCCCCAGTGTCGGGGATGCCGGAAAAAATCGATTTCAAACCAGGACAACGCGCCATAGTCGTGGAAGGCCTCTACCTGGAATCGGAACAGGAATGTGTTTTGATCGAACTCGTCGATGAGGACAATCGGGTGCTGGCGACTTCGAATCCCTTGCGAATTTCTGCCCGTACAGAATTACTCCCCTACTGGGGAGACCTGCACGGCCAGTCCGAGGAAACCATCGGTACCAACTCGGCACGTGATTTTCATGCCTTCGCACGTGACCTTGCCTTCCTCGATGCAACCGCTCACCAGGGCAATGATTTCCAGATTACTACAGCGTTTTGGCAACACTTGAATGATCTCACGCGCGAGTTTAACCAGGACCATCGTTTCATCGCCTTTCCCGGTTACGAGTGGTCGGGCAACACCGGCCTCGGTGGCGACCGAAATGTACTCTACCTGGAGGAAGGCCAACCAATCCATCGTTCCTCGCATGCGCTGGTTGACGATCTCTCCGATATTGATAGTGATGCCAGTTCGGCTCGCGATCTGTTTTCACGCCTGCAGGATCGCGATTGCGTGGTCTTTGCGCATATCGGTGGTCGCTATGCCGATGTAAAAATTGCCCACGATGAGCGCCTCGAAACCTCGGTCGAAGTCCATTCAGCCTGGGGCAGTTTTGAATGGTTGATCGAGGATGCGCTCGAGAAAGGCTACCGCGTCGGTATCGTATCCAATTCAGACGGTCACAAAGGCCGGCCCGGTGCTAGTCATCCCGGAGCAACCAAGTTTGGCTCTTATGGCGGTTTGACCTGCATGCTGGCTACCGGACTGACCCGCGGGGCACTAGCTGAAAGTATTCGTAAACGCCATCACTACGGCACTACCGGCTGCCGCATGATTCTCGACGTTAACGTGTTTTTCGATCATGATGCCAACCTGTTCGATAGCGATCCCAACCTGGGTGAAACTACCAGTATTAGCACAGACAGCGCTATGATGGGTGATATTCTCCAATCCAGTGATGATCAGCTAAGACTTCGAATAAAAGCGGTTGGGTCGGCACCCATCGAGCGCATCGATATTCGCAATGGCCTGGAGACATTGGAAAGCATTCGACCCTTCTACGAAATCGAACTGGGCCGACGCATTTGTGTTGTCTGGGAAGGGTCCGAATACCGGGGTCGTGGTAGAGAAACTATATGGGACGGCAACGCGACCCTAATCGACAATTCATTTGAAAATGTAGACCCGATCAATCGCTACAACATCGACAGGAAATTTGAGCAGACCGAACCCGGTAAGCTCGAATGGAGCGCGTTGACCACAGGGGGACACGGCGGTTTTTATGCAAGCCTGACAGACCGGGAGTCCGGTACCTTAAGCATCGATACAGAACTGGTCAAGGCAGAAATTCAGATTAGTGAAATTGGTTACGAGGATATTGTTTTCGATGCTGGCGGGCTCGGTAGAAGGATTCGGGTGTTTCGACTACCCGATGTAAATATGCATCGCAGTGTTGAAATCGAGCGCCAGATCTCACTCGTCGATGACAGGGATAACGCCATTTACGTGCGCATCATCCAGCAGGATGGTCATGTGATCTGGTCGAGCCCGGTTTATGTGATTCGCGAGAATAATTGAATTGCCCGCTATTTACAAAAATCTTTGATGTCCTGCTCAGATCGTATGCGATTGGCTTTTCTTTCCTCCGTAGTCATCCGGCGGTGGCTTCCATCCGGATTTCTCACCTTGGATCTGCGCTTACTATTATTTAAAATTTTTATTTCTAGATGAGCCTGTTTACAGATCGCTTTTGCCTGATCATCCGTCATCTCTGGATCTGGCTCAGCACTGTCAGGGCTACCAGCGTTACTTGAACTGGGAGCGCTTGATCCGGGATCGCTGGTCTCTAACCGGGGCAATGCCTTACCCGTGTTGCTTGGCACTACATCAACTCTTAATTCCTCCTTATGAACAGAAGGTGGGGGAACATCTCCGTAATGAGTATTACCATCTTCATCGACCCATTTATAAATACCATCGGCATAAGCCGACGATGAAATCAGTATTAACAGGCAAACAAGATACTTCATATTTTTCCCTTTTGCCTTCAATTCTAGTAGTTTACCGAGCGAAAGCAAAAACCACCCTAACGTAAACGCCAGGCCTGGGTTTTCAGCATCAAATTTCTTGACACAAATTGATGAATAAGTCGCGCAGTGACATTCGTATAAAAAATCATCATGCCCATTGCGGCAGCAGGTGCGACATCACCAGCATCATCCATATTGAGCACTGCGATTGATGCCAGTGTCGTATCCGGGGAGTACAAAAATATTACCGCCGACACAGTTGTCATCGCATTGACGAACAGGTAGATCGAAATATCCAGTATTGCCGGCATGCAAACCGGCACCGTAACACTCGAAAACAGTCGGTAGAAGGGTTGTTTCAGGGATGACGCTACGGATTCAAACTCCCTGTCCATTTGTTTCAAAGCAGTTACCGCAGTGAGATGCGAGACCGTGTAAAAGTGGGTCACGGTACAAATCACGAGAATGCCCATGGTCGCGTATATGCCATTCAGCGGGTTTGCCGGATCATTAAAGAAGAAGATGTAAGCCAGACCCAGTACCAGGCCAGGTACCGCCATCGGCATCATCGCCAGAAACTGGAAGGCTGATCGGGTAGCAAAAAAACCATTCGTTTTCTCGACCACGTAGGCCCCAGAAAAAACCAGTATGGTGCCGGCTATCGCAGTATAAATACCTAGCCGAATCGAGTTGCCATAAGAATCCCAGCCACCGCCGTCCATCACGTTAAAATTATAATTGACCAGGCTCAGACTTAAGTCATATGGCCAGAATTTGATCAGGGCGGCGTACTGACAGACGCCAATGAGTCCGACTATGAATATCCCTATCAACAGGCAGTAGGAAAGACAAATTAAATCAAATCGTTTATGCGGTTTCGCTTCAAAGGGAACCGATCGCGCCGACAGCAGAGCGACCTGACGCTTTTGTACATAGCGATCAATAGAAAACGCAAATAACGCTGGAATCAACAGCACAACCGAGACAACCGCACCCATTTCAAAGTTCTGCTGGCCTATGACCTGTTTGTATATATCGACAGCAAGCATGTTGTACTGACCACCTATAACCTTTGGCAGACCAAAATCGGTGATAACCAGGTTGAAAACAACAAACGCGGCTGAAATTAATCCATAGCGCGCGCCGGGGATGGTGACTGTCCAGAATGTCTTCCAGCGACTCGCGCGTAACGATACGGCCGCCTCGTATAGCCTCGAGTCTGATATCGCCAGCGCCGTGGTAATAATGATTAGCGCATGTGGAAAGGTAAAAAATACCGACCCGATCACGATTCCAATCGGCCCGTAGATAGATTCACCCAATAACAACCCTTTGATCATGCCCTGGTTGCCAAACAGGTACACCAGGGCGATGCCAGGCAGTAAGGATGGCACCAGTATCGGCGCCATCGCGATCAGTCGAAATACGCCTTTGAATCGCATTTTGCTGCGATTCAGCGCATAAGCAAAACCAAATGCCAGGCTAACGGTTATAATTGTACTGAGCGCGGCAATAAATAATGAATTTTCTATCGATCGGAATAACGAGGGTGTCGAGAAGTAGGTACGGTAGTTGTCGAACCCTGTCGAGCGGGATGCACGCAGGACAATACGCCTGAATTTATTCGAATCATATTCATGCCACTCGGTATCGGCGACTCGTTCGCTACCAACCAGGAAAGAACTATCGAGATTAATCTGCCGCAACCGGTACCTGGTCGGACTGCGGAAACTGAAGTCGGGGAAAAAAACGGTTGGCGCCAGGCGTCCGTCAGAACTGGTTTTGAGTTCTTCAGGCTTAACTACCTGTAATTTCTGGTTGAGCGCAAGTGCGGTGACGGGTTCGCCCCAGCCGTCACCCGTATCGACCTGAAACTCAAAATTGCTTAAATCGAATGAAAAAGTCGAAAATGACTTCGACAACATCGCATAAAGTGGGAATGCCAGCGCAACAATCAGGTACAGGCCGATAACCAGCATGAAGCCGATCATGGTGCGATCATCCTTACTCGTTTTCGGACGAATAAGCGGGGCGCTAGTAGTGGCTGACATTTCGGCAGCCATCGAAATTAAAAAGTGCCCGCGTCGGCTGGAAATACAAATAGCCGATTAGCTGGAAACTCTACTGTAATGGTTTTTCCAATCGCTACATCCATGTGCCGCACCGCGTTGATCGACATATCAGCAACCAGCGATGCATCGCCAAAAGCGCTGTTGTTTAAAGAAACACGCCAAAAAGAACCCAAAAACTCCATATCTTCGACTGATGCATCAAATATATTTTCCGAGGTACGCGACTCGGCGGCCTGAGAACTCGCACCTTCACCATGCGGTACAATATCCTCGGGGCGAATCGCAAAGACAACTGAAGTGTCCGCTTGCAGATCATGTTCCTGGGAAGTAAAAGTAACATCACCAATTGCGACATTATTATAGATGATGATTATGGGGAGATATTTAACTTTCACAATGAAAGTAAAAATGAACTGACTATAGTTGCGGCCTTGAAGCACTATCCGATTCCATATGGTACCATTGAAACTGGAGAT
>JBGUEB010000206.1:0-6314 GCA_041821565.1 Gammaproteobacteria bacterium
TTTCTCCAGTACAACCTATAAGAAGAAGCTATTCGAATCTATCGGAATTCAAATTAAAGCCTATCTAAAAGATGAACCACACAATTAGCTTCATAACAAACGCATGCAGTCGGGCGGGGCGTTAGCAGGACGAGAGACAATGGGAGCTGACCAAATTGCTCAACTTAGACCACCCATACGAGAGGTATTCGCAGCCGGTCCGCGAAGTAACTCAGCGAACTGGTGCGCGACGTTTGAGGTGGATGGGCACCCCTACGTTTGGGCTCAAGTGACCTTCGACGAAGTGAATGCGGTCTATCCGCTTGACGGTGAGCCGACCGAAGAACTGGCGAGGCATGAGCAAATACCCGTGATCGCGGTAGAACTAACCGACTGGGAGCCCAGTAAGTTTGCGACATTCTCCCACTCTGGTGATGTGGATGATGTTGCGATATTCATAGATGCGTACCTGGCGAGGGTTTGCTTGAGTGGCTATGAAAACTATGCACTCAATGTCACGTTGCAAAACCTATCATGACGCCTGCTAACAAGAGCATGCAGGCGGAGAAAGTGTCCGCGAGCAGTTGACCTGAATTGTCCGCTGTGGGCACACACCAGCCGTTGATCGCTAGTTTTTGAACGGCAGCTTTTTGCCCGCTATGCAGGAAGTCAAATGAGGACTTACCCATCCGAGTTGGATCGGGATCCCTATAGGTAGCCTAGTGAATTGGCTGATTCCTAAATAACTGATTAAACTAGATAAATCTCTTAATAAGTGTACCTATCGAGGGTTCGAATCCCTCTCTCTCCGCCAGACAATCTGGTCTCAGCAGAGCGCCTCTGCTGAGTAACCAGAAACTTCAATTTTATCAAAAGGTCAGGTTTCAATAGAGACGCTTTCAGGCGCCCGTAACCGATCCAGAATCCTCCCGATATCCTCAGTCATCTTGTTTATTTCGAAAGCGGAAATCACTAGTTCGTAGCGATGGTTTTGTGCGTGCGATCAATATGTTAGCCACATAAATATTGCGCGGATTCGGGGGTGGCAGTAGAGACTTTTCAGAGCTGGGGTTTTGACTGCTGCGAAATCAGGGTGCCAATTACTGCAAGGCTGTTATTTAAGCAGACTGTTCTTGTTTTATATAATTAGCCAATAATGTCAGATTAAAGCCGTTATTGAACATCAAAGTGCCAAATATGGCGTATTGACATAAAAGGAAAAATTATATAAAGTGACAAACAAGTCATATTCAAAGGTATAAATCGCGTTAAGCAGACAGAATAGGCAACTTATGAAACTCACTAATGATTATTCAGACGATGCGGTGCTTAAGGAGATTGGCAGTCGCATCACCCAATATCGTCTGAATCAGGATATTACCCAGGCTGCATTAGCACTGGAGGCCGGTGTTTCGAATCGGACTATGGCCCGGGTTGAGCACGGTCATTCGGTTCAGGCTTCGAGCCTCATTCGTATTTTACGGGCGCTGCAATTGATAGAAAACCTTGACGTTCTTATTCCTGAACCTGCAGTGAGCCCGGTTCAACAATTAAAAATGCAGGGAAAGCAACGACAAAGGGCTTCTTCAAAACCTGTGAGGCCGAAAAAAGAAGGCACATGGTCGTGGGAGGATGAAGAATGATAATTGCCCAGGTAAAGCTTTGGGGTAAATCTATCGGGGCGGTTAGCTGGGATGACGGCGCCGGGCTTGCCTATTTTGAATATGAGCCAGATTTTATTCAGAGTGGTATTGAGGTGGCACCACTTACCATGCCACTGTCAAAGCAGATTTATTCATTCCCGGCTTTGCCTCGAGAGACGTTCCACGGTTTACCGGGATTACTTTCTGATTCATTGCCTGATGATTTTGGTAATGCCCTGATTAACGTCTGGCTTGCTAATCAGGGACGTTCACCTGAATCGTTTAACCCGGTTGAGCGGCTTTGTTACACGGGAGTACGGGGGATGGGGGCGTTGGAGTACCAGCCATCACAGGGGCCTTTTACTGGCAAATCTGAATCAGTCGATGTCGAGGCATTAGTTGAGCTTGCCAGCAAAATACTTACAAAACGCAATACCCTTCAAGGATCTTTTACCCCCGAGTTTAGAGAGGACGCCTTGCAGGATATTCTGCGTGTTGGTACCTCGGCTGGCGGAGCCAGGGCGAAGGCCATTATTGCCTGGAATCAAAACACTAACGAGGTGCGTTCTGGTCAAGTAAAGGCTGGTAAAGGTTTTTCCTACTGGCTATTGAAGTTTGACGGTGTCTCGGGCAACAAGGATAAAGAAATGGAAGACCCGGCAGGCTACGGGCTCATCGAGTACGCCTATTACCATATGGCGAAGAAAGCCAACATTGATATGGAAGAGTCACGTCTACTTAAAGAGAACGGCCGCAGTCATTTTATGACCCGACGTTTTGATCGGACAGATTCCGGCCAAAAGATTCATATGCAATCCTTCTGTGCCATGGAACATTATGATTTCAAGAAGGCCGGTGCCCATTCGTATGAACAGGCACTTCGCACTATTCGAAAGCTGGGAATGCCGATGGAAATGATTGAAGAACAATTTCGGCGCATGGCCTTCAATATTATTGGGCGTAATCAGGATGACCATGTAAAGAATATTGCCTATCTGATGGATAAGTCAGGCAACTGGTCGTTATCTCCGGCTTTTGATATGACCTACAGCTACAACCCACAAGGTGACTGGACGAGCCGACACCAGATGTCTCTCAATGGCAAACGCGATGATTTCACGATTGACGACTTTAAAGCCTGCGCGAAAAATGCATCCATGAAGCGTGGCAGAGCCGAGGAAATAATTGAGCAAGTGCAGGCTGCTGTTTTACAGTGGAAGTACTTCGCTGAAGAATCAGCTGTGCCGCCAGAAATCGCTGACGGCATTGCCAAAGCGCAACGTACAGATATTTTGAAGTAAAGCTCTTTGTGCTGATCTGTCGCAGACCCGCGATCGGGGGTCGAGTCGGCCAGATCGGTTCCCGCTGTCCTAATCCCCAAATTTTAGCCCATATGGGCGATTCTCCACCTGGGTCGAGATGTTAATATTATCGTCGGGGGTATATATATAAAAACAGGGAGTTTACACAGAGGAAAAAATAGTATGAATTACGCTAACACCAACCGGGGCCAGATTTGGCCTAACGACCGGAAGGAAAAAGATACTCAGCCTGATTTCAAGGGTACCTTAAATATTAAAGGTGAGGAATTCTGGATATCGGCCTGGAAGCAAAAAGGGGGTGTGAATTCCAAAGCGCCGGGCATTTCATTTTCTGTTCAGCCAAAGAAAAAGGCTATGCGGAAACCCGCAAAGGATTATGTGGTTGTAACGAACAATCAAGCTGGAGCCTGGGATTAGGAATTACTCACCGCAGGGGATGCGATTAACAGGTGTATGAAATTTTATACCTTGTAAATTTCCGAATTACAATTCACGCCTTACTCACAATCAGGGCAGCATTGACACCCCCAAATCCAAGCCCGTTACATAACGCATGTTGTACCTCTTGTCGTATGGACTGGTTAGGCACCAGGTTAAGATCCGAGAATTCCTGGTCTGGCTGATCAAGGTTCAGCGTCGGTGGTAGTGTGTCATCGCGAGTCGCAAGAATTGAAAAAATGGTTTCCACACCACCCGCCGCACCCAGCAAGTGGCCGGTAGCGGATTTAGTGGAGGAGACAGGAATATCTGGAAGATGACCCGAGAAAACGTTTCTTAATGCAGCCACTTCAGACTGATCACCACCGGGTGTGGCGGTTGCGTGAGCATTGATATAGCCGATTTCCTCCGGTGCAAGCCCGGCTTTCGAAAGCGCAGCGCGCATAGCTGCCGCTCCACCTGAACCGTCCTCGGGTCCAGAGGTAATATGACAGGCGTCAGCACTCGTGCCGTAACCACTTAATGTTGCAAGCGGGGTGGCGCCTCGCTTAAGTGCATGTTCTAGCTCTTCAATCACCAGTAATCCCGCTCCTTCTCCCATAACGAAGCCGTCTCGTTCCTGGTCGAACGGGCGCGATGCTTTTTCGGGATCATCGTTACGCGTTGAGAGGGCGCGTAAAGCGTGAAAACTGGCCAGCGCAAGCGGATCGATGCAAGCCTCGGTTCCACCTACCAGTGCAACCTGAGCTTCACCACTGTGAATCAACCGCATTCCATCTCCGATGGCCTGAATTCCGGCGGCACATGCGGTGATCGGGCAGCCAAGCGGTCCCCTGAATTTATATCGAATTGATAAATTACCAGCGGCCATATTGGCCAGGAAAGCCGGGGCGGTAAACGGAGACAGGCGTTTGTAACCCTTCGTATCGAGTGTCTTCTGGGCCGCCGTGATTGTCGGAAATCCACCAATACCAGTAGCAATTATGGTAGCGGTCGCCATTTGATCAGCCTCACTGGTGGGAAACCAGTTTGCCTGGGAAAGCGCTTCCTCGGCTGCAGCGAATGCATACAGGGTGAAGAGATCTATTTTTTTTTGATCCTTGGGCGAGACAATTGCTGCGTGATTGAGGCCGGCCGACTCGTCTTGCAGATGGTCCGGAACCAGCCCTGCTATCTGGATGGGAAAATCATCGACTGGAAATCGGTCGATAGGAACAACACCGCTTTGGCCATCGATTAATCGACACCATACCTTGTCCACACCACAACCCAGTGGACTCACAATACCCATACCGGTGACTACTATTTTTGAACGCACAATCGGACCTGATAAAACTCTTTACTTGGATACATACACTATTACCATGTAAAATATGATCAAGATAATTTTTTGAATTAGCCTGAGAAATGTTTACTCTCAGCCGGAGGGAGAAATGCCCTATTCACCTGATCACAAGTTTAAGTCTAAAAAACGTATTTTAGCATCTGCCACAGAACTTTTTTGCCAATTTGGGTTTGACAAAGTGTCAATCAATCAAGTCATGAAACTTGCAAGGATGACGCATGGGGCGTTTTATGCCCATTTTGAGTCGAAAGAAGCCCTGTATAAGGCTTCATTCCTGGAGGCTTTAAAAGGAAGTAGCGCCTGTCGGCTCGCGAAAGCACCACTTTCGATCAACCACCTGACGCAGCTCGTCAGTAATTTGCTTAATTTACGCACCTTGTCCGGACAAAATCGCCCCTCTCCCGAAAATTTTTTGTTTAATGAAATCGGTAGCGATAGTGTGGAAATCAGATCCCTTTATGAAAAATCCTATATCAGTATCTTGAAGTTACTCGAAAACCGCATCATAGCATTGGGTAAACTCAAAAAAGTTCCTCTCGTTGCTAATCGTTCAAATGCTACTGAGAAGTCGCGGGCCATCCTGGCGGCGTTAGTTGGAGCAGTTGCTATTTCCAGGAGTATTCAAAGCGATGAAGAGATAAGGAGGGTTCTGACCGCTGCGCAGAACCAGATTTTGACCATGCTGGGTGTCGGTGAACTGGCATTAAGCTATTCCTCTCCTAACCCTGAAGATACCCTTCAATTATAGCGACTGACTGATCGGAATTAAACGGGTATACCGTCCCCCGATTAGTTCATCGTCAGGACGATATTACCGGTATGCTTTTTATCTATGAAAGCCTGTTGCGCCGCGTGTAGTTGTTGCAGTGGGTAGGCTGCCGCAAGTAGCGGCTTGATTTCTCCACGCTCGATATAGCCGACCAGATCAGCGAAGACGCCAGGGGGTACGACTGTTGCGCCGGTGAAGGTGAGATCGCGCAGGTAAAAGGTTCGCAAATCCATTTCGACGATTGGCCCTGCAATCGCACCGGCGCAGGTATAGCGTCCGCTTCGTGCCAGCACGTCTATCAGATCGGGCCACATGGCGCCGCCAACCACATCCGCGACAACGCTAACCCTGTCCTGCCCAATCGCATGTTTGAGCGCGGCTTTCAGGTTCGTGGGTGAGCGCGGCAGGATCGCTGCTGGGTTGGTGTTCGCGAGCTGGGCGTGTTTATCCTCCGAGGCCATGGCGATCGTTGTGGCGCCGCGTCGGTTGGCAAGCTGTATCAGGGCCGAACCGACGCCTCCCGAGGCACCCGGAATAAGAACCGTGTCTCCCGCACCGACATTTGCCCGGTTGAGCATGTTTTCCGCTGTCATGGACGAGGTAGCGAAGGTTGCCAGTTCCGCGTCGCTCAAATCACACGCCAGCGGATGAACATTACGCTGATCCACCTTTGTGTAATCAGCAAAGCCACCATCGCACTCGGAGCCGAAATAACCGCATTTATTCATGTCCAGGGGGTTATCCCAGTCACGCAACCAGGGGTCGACCATTACCCGTTTACCGATCAGGGCTGGATCGGCTCCGTCGCCAACAGCAAC
>JBGUEB010000207.1:0-6312 GCA_041821565.1 Gammaproteobacteria bacterium
CGCGCTCGGTCCGATTTGAACTGTGCCTGCTGGGTAGCGCGTATTTCACTCTTGGCAGCCCGGTAATACTGTACTAACGGGATTTCACTCGGGCATACCGCCGAGCAACAGCCACATTCGATGCAATCGAACAGGTTAAATTCTGCGGTTTTATCATAAGCCCTGGCGCGCGCGTGCCAGTATAGTTGTTGCGGCAGTAATTGCGCCGGGCAAACGTCGGCGCATTTGGAGCAGCGAATACACTCGGCGTGATCGCCCGGCGTTTGTGGGATAGTCGGTTGCTGCATGACAAGGATGTTGTTGCTGGCCTTGATAATGGGTACCTGGTCACCGGACAGGGAAAATCCCATCATCGGGCCACCCATCACCAGATGCTGCGCGCATTCTTTATTGAGATAGCCGCCTGCGAGTTCGATCAGATGGGAAATTGGTGTGCCAAGGCGTACCTCCCAGTTGCCCGGTTGTCGAATGCCGTCGCCAGACAGGGTAACAATACGAGAGATGAGTGGCTGGTTTCGATCCAGTGCGCGGCTAATTGCTGCGCAGGTACCGACATTCTGGCAGAACAGTCCGATGTCAAAAGCAAGCTTGCCCTTCGGAATTTCCTTGCCGGTAAGGATTTGTATCAACTGCTTCTCACCACCCGATGGGTAGATGGTTGGAATAACGACGACATGGGTATTAAGCAGATGCCTCGCAGACAGGGCCTTGTTCATCGCCTTGATTGCATTGGGCTTGTTATCCTCGATGCCAATTAATGTTGAGGCTGGATTAATAATGCGCTGCAGGTAGCTTATGCCATTCATAACCTCGTCGGTATAAGTTTGCATCAATATGTCATCGCAGGTGATATATGGTTCGCATTCCACACCGTTGATAATCAGGGCGTCGATACCCTGGTCATTACCACGTAATATTTTTGGTGAGGTAGGGAAGGATGCGCCTCCGAGGCCCACAATTCCGGCTTCGTGTATCCGCTCAACTAAAGCTGAGACTGAGAGTGCTTGCGTATCAACAGGATTGCCAGGGAAGACCTCGTCCTTACCATCGACATCGATGACGATACAGGTATCCGACTGCCAGGATGGATGCGGTACCGGGTGAGCTGCAATCTCACGAACCCAGCCCGATGTCGACGCGTGCAGCGGTGAACTGATCGGTGAGGAGCTATGCGCAATTAATTGCCCACACAGGACACGATCACCGGGACGCACCAGTGGTTTGTTGGTTTCACCGATATGCTGTTTCAGCGGCAACAGTAGTTGTGGGGGTAGACTCGCCTGCTGCAGGCCCCGGGCTAGAGACTCGGCTTTATGATCTTCCAGGTGCAAACCCCCCTGCATCTGGTGTAACTTATTTGGCCAATTTTTAGTGTTCATGCGCGAGCCCGGCCATTGTGCCTGGTGCCGTCCACTTCCAGTCATTGATGGTTTGCCTGGTAGGGATCATGTCGATGCAGTCGACAGGGCAGGGTGGGAGGCAGAGTTCGCAGCCTGTACATTCATCGGCAATCACCGTGTGCATGTGCTTGGCAGACCCTAGAATTGCGTCAACCGGACAAGCCTGGATACACAGGGTACAACCAATACAGGTTTGCTCATCGATTACAGCGACCAGTGGAATATCATGGTGTTCACCATTTTCCGGATTAGCTTCGAGTATCTCGACTTCGAGCAGATCGGCGAGTGCAACAATAGTCGTCGTACCGCCGGGTGGACACTGGTTGATTGGTGCTTCGCCGTTGGCGATCGCCTCGGCATAGGGTCGGCAGCCAGCATAGGTGCATTGGCCACACTGGGTTTGAGGCAACAGGGCGTCGATTTGATCGACTATCGGATTGCCTTCTACCCTGAACCGGATTGCGGCATAACCGAGGATCAGGCCAAAAACTCCGGCCATCAGGCTGATGGTGAGAATAGCGAGGATCATTTCTATTCCCTGGCTCTAGGCTTTGACCAGCCCGCCCAGTCCCATGAATGCGAGTGACATCAGGCCCGCGGTGACCAGACCAATCGCCGCGCCCTGAAACGGTACCGGTACATCGGCGACATTGACGCGTTCCCGCATCGCTGCAAACAGGACTAGTACGAGGGAGAAACCGAGTGCTGCGCCAAAACCGAATATGGCGGATTGCAGGAAGCTATTTTGTTCCTGGACGTTGATCAGGGCCACTCCGAGTACCGCACAGTTGGTGGTGATCAGCGGCAGGAAAATACCTAACACGTTGTAAAGTAACGGGCTGGTTTTGTGTACCACCATTTCGGTGAAATTGACTACCGCTGCAATAGCGATGATGAAGGCGATGGTGCGTAGAAATTCGAGGCCGAGTGGCGCCAGTATCCAGCTGTTGATCATATAGCTCAGAATTGCCGATAAAGTCAGCACGAAAGTCGTCGCTGCGCTCATGCCGATTGCAGTCTCAACCTTACGTGAGACCCCCATAAACGGACACAGTCCGAGAAACTTCACCAACACGATATTGTTGACGAACACGGTGCCGATCAATAGTAGAAAATACTCTGACATGGGCGGCATTATAAAGTGTAGATGTTATGAAAAATACAGATTTTATAAGGGGTTATTATTAAATATTGTGATTAACCAGGTGCGCGGGGAAATATGCTGAACGATCGATCTGGAATTTAATAATATGTAAAATTTTTACATCGTGGGCGACGAGATCCCAATTAGCTTAATCTGAAAACTCGCCAGGCTTGAGATCGTGGGCCTGTTCGATGAAGGCGTCGATTGAGATAGTTTTCGACAGGTGCAGGTTGAATGGGCTCAGGTTTTTCTGGTAGTTAGCCGCTGAGCTGAAGTTATCAAACAGGCTATTTATTGTCGGGTTTTGCATTATCGCGAGTACTGCAAAAGGGCTGCTGATCAGCATAGCGAGCGCGATGCCTTTGCGCTGCCCTAGATGGGTAACCCGGATCAGGTAGAAACCGACCGCGGCCGGAATGAAAATAAGATACCAGCCAAGGTTAAATATAGACGTGGTAAGTTCAGAAGAAAACAGGTACATGAGCTCGCTGGCGAGCACTGACAAAAGCTGGTAAAGCAGGTAAATCAGGGCCACCGAGATGGTTATCAGTTTGATTTCCCAGCGATTAACCAGCAATCGTTCGAATATCGACAGGGCGAGTACAAAAGCAGTGATACTCATCACCGTTTCGCGGAAGACAAATTTGATCAAATCATCCCATTTGAACATGTTGTACGAGGTAAAGTAATATTCCAGGCCGCCGACCAGAACACACAGACCTAGTAACAGGACCGTCGATAACGGGTGTCCGAACAGGCGGTTAGAGTCACCGTTTCCGGCGAGTGACTTTGTCGCCGCTACGCGCTGATTGCGCGGCAGGATACTAGCCGAAATCCGCCCCATGCGAATATGGATCGGCAGGTTTGTGGTCGAATACTCGTCATCCTGGCGGCCGTTGAATTGCGCTGGATTCACTTCCGCCAGATTTTGCAGTTCGATATTGCCGTCTTCGTCGCGTAGAATTTTTACGTGATACGGCTCTACAGTAGGGTCTGAGAGGATAATATCATTGTCTAGCGCACGACCCAGCGTTAGTTCAGGTTTATCGAAGGCCTGATACCGATGCAATCCGCGGGTCTTAATTTCGATGATCAGGGGTTCCAAGCGATATTCTCCAGAAATTTTTGCACCAGCGGCAAGCTGGATTCAAAATCCGTCCCGGTCATTATAAAAGTAATAAAAAACCCCTGGTTGCTATGCCCGGTCATGGCCGCAGTAAATAGTACGTCACTCAGACCCTCGTACTCGACGTATTCACGTCGACACAGGTTGGCTTTAAATTCTTCTCCCGAAACGTCGACAAACCAGGTGTCACAGTTGAAATTACTCACTTCTTCCTGGCTAAGATGGTTTTCAATCTGGTCCTTGTTGAGTTTTTCGTAGAGATTGTAAAAACGTACCGGGTTCAACTCTTCGGATTCGAGCCAGTAGTATTCATATATTAGATCGCCGACAAATTTATTGGCATCATCGAGGTAGACATGATTCTGATTCGCACAACGGATCTGGTAACGCTTGAACAGGGCGTTGGCTTTTAACTTTGCACTATTGTCCCAGCAACGCACGGTTGGCGAAATTGTACCGGGCACCGATAGCTGGCGTAACTGCACGGTGGGCCAGTCTTCAGCCAGTACATCGGCTATATAGCTTTGCTCGTAGGCAATTAACTGTGCTGCTACCTCGGCGACTAGTTCATTGTTAGATGCAGGGCTGCTGTTTGCCGAGCTTGCTATGAGTTCGTTAAGAAATCGTGATGGCACGATAAAGCTAATGTCGTTGCGGGCGGTAGCGACATTGATGCCGATTACTTTGCCGTCTTCGTTGAATGTTGGACCGCCGCTCATGCCAGGATTCAGGCTACCGGAAAATAGAATACGGCTATCGTCCGTCTGATTTAATATCCCGCCATTCGTACCAACTGCCAGGCTGAGGCCGAGATCTAGCGGATTACCCATCGCAAATACAGGAGCGCCCTTGGGTGGTAGATCGGCGGTGACGATTGCCTTACCCAGATTTACTTCAGAAACCAGTAGTGCCAGATCGTGGGGGACATCCATGGCGATAAGCTTCAGCTCGCCTTCGCGGCCATTCTTGGTCTGATAAGTGATATAGAACAGCTCCGGTTCCAGAATGATCGTGCTAATTACATGAAAGTTGGTGGCGATGTGAAAACCATCGCCGACAATGAAACCGGACCCGATGCTGGATTTCTTACCCGTTTCCCGATTCAGCACACGAATTTGAAAGATGCTTTCTTCATATAGCTGGTAGATTTTTTTAGAGTCGAGAGCTGATGCCGGCTGAATCCAGAGCATTAGCAGGGTGATGACCAGGCAAATTCCCTGTTTCATGAATCTTTTTCCTGAAAGAAAGCTGTGCAAGTTAGCGAACAGGTTGGGCACGCCTAGCTGACGCGCATGCCCGGTTTGGCGCCGCTATCTGGGCTGAGCAGGTAAATTTCACTGTCGCCGGCGCCGGCTGCTAACACCATGCCTTCAGAAATACCGAAGCGCATTTTGCGCGGCGCCAGGTTGGCGACCATGACCGTGAGTCTACCTTTCAGTTTTTCTGGCTCATAGGCAGCGCTGATGCCAGCAAAAACATTGCGGGTTTCACTGCCAATATCGAGGGTTAGTTGCAGTAACTTATCCGATTTCTCAACCCGTTTTGCGTCGACGATTAACGCGATTCGAAAATCAAGTTTGGCGAATTCTTCATAGTTAATTTCATCTGCTATCGCTTCGATGTCGGCATTACCTGAGCCAGAACTGATCTTTTTCTCTTCGATCAGGGCTTCCTTGCTGGCTTCTATCATACCTTCGATAAAGACGGGTTCGATACGTGTCATTAACGGCTTGAATCGGTTGATCGCGTGATCTAGCAGGTCGGCATCGAGGTCTGCCCATTTGAGATCTTCGACATTGAGAAATGTCTCGGCCTGGAGAGCGAGGCGGGGCAACACTGGCTTGAGCAAAATTACCAGTTGGCGAAAACAGTTAATGCCAACGGTACATACTTCCTGAACCTCGGCATGTCGCTCAGTGTCTTTAATCGTCACCCAGGGTTGTTTTTCATCGATATACTGATTCGCATTATCGGCAATCGCCATGATTTCTCGCATCGCTCGGGAGAATTCCCGATTCTCATAAGCATCAGAGATGCTTTGCGCGGCTTTCACACTTTTCTGGCTGAGACTATCGTCGCTAACGCGGGCTGCAAGCTGGCCGCCGAATGTTTTGTTGATAAATCCGGCACAACGACTGGCGATATTGACTACCTTACCAACCAGGTCGGAATTTACCCGAGTGCTAAAATCTTCAAGATTTAAATCGATATCGTCGATGCCGGGTCCAAGCTTGGCGGCAAAATAGTAGCGCAGGTACTCGGCGTTCAGGTGCTCGAGATAGGTTCGCGCCTTGATGAAAGTGCCGCGTGACTTCGACATCTTTTGACCGTCTACGGTCAGGAATCCGTGGCAGTAGACAGCGCTAGGCTTTCTGAAACCTGACCCATGTAACATTGCAGGCCAGAATAGCGTATGAAACCTTGCGATATCCTTGCCGATAAAATGATATAGCTCGGATTTGCTGTCAGTATTCCAGAATTCATCGAAGTTGCGATTGTTACTATCACACCAGTTTTTGAAACTCGCCATGTAACCCATCGGCGCGTCCATCCATACGTAAAAATACTTGCCCGGCGCATCGGGTATTTCAAATCCCCAGTAGGGCGCATTACGTGAAATATCCCAGTCCTTTAAACCTTCT
>JBGUEB010000208.1:0-6303 GCA_041821565.1 Gammaproteobacteria bacterium
GACAACCAAAACGATTAATGTAGAGGTACGTAAAAAGCGCACTTATGTGCGACGCAGCGAGATGGAAACAGAGCAATCTAGCGAAGTGGGTTTAGATGAAGCTGCTGTTGGAGATGAGGCTGTTAGTGTTGTAGAAGAGGCTGTTGGTATAGAGCCGCAAACAGAACAGGAAGCCCCCGTAGTTCAGCAAGACGATCAGGAAGAAACCAAAAAGGCAGAAGAAGCATTAAAAATCGAGGCTGAAGAAGCAAAAATCAAAGCCGAAAAAGAATCTGCGGAAGCAGCGCAGAAGGCTTACCTGAAAAGCCTGGAAGAAGTTGAGGCGGCAAAACAGGTGCTCGAAAAACAACAGGCCGAGGCAGCGGCAGTTGCTATAGCCGAACAAGCTGCCCAGGCCGCACTGGAAGAAGCTGCACGTGCCAGTGCAGTTGTCGAGGAAAAACCAGGCAAGCACGGCAAGCGAGGTGATGATAAGGGTACTCGTTATGGACGTAAGGAATTACATGTCAAGGAAGGTGGTCACCAGACCAGTCGAAAGCCTAAATTCAAGAAAGGCCAGAGACAGGTACGCGATACCGAGAATATACATGCCTTCGCAAAGCCAACCGCTCCCGTTATACGTAACGTAGAAGTACCAGAGGTGATTTCAGTGGCAGAGCTGGCCCAGAAAATGGCAGTGAAGGCCGGTGATGTGATCAAGACCCTGATGCAAATGGGAAGCATGGCAACGATCAATCAGGTCCTGGATCAGGATACCGCGATACTCGTGGTGGAAGAAATGGGACACAATGTGCTGGCAACCACCAGCGAAGATGATTTCGAGAAAGAACTGATCGAAAATGTGGCGCAAGAAGGGGTCAAGAAAGTATCCAGACCGCCGGTCGTTACGATTATGGGGCATGTTGATCACGGTAAGACTTCGCTATTGGATTACATTCGAAATTCACGAGTCACATCGGGTGAAGCAGGTGGTATTACCCAGCATATCGGTGCTTATCATGTTGAAACTGATAAGGGTGTTGTGACTTTTCTCGATACGCCGGGCCACGCCGCTTTTTCAGCAATGCGTGCTCGCGGTGCACAGGCTACCGATATAGTAGTACTGGTTGTCGCCGCTGATGATGGTGTGATGCCGCAGACCAGGGAAGCGATAGATCATGCGCGAGCCGCAGAAGTGCCATTAGTTATTGCGGTTAACAAAATTGACAAAGAAAACGCTGATCTGGATCGGGTCAAAAATGAACTGGCAGCACTCGAAGTGATACCGGAAGAGTGGGGTGGTGAAAACATTTTTGTTAATGTCTCCGCAATCACCGGTGAAGGTATTACTGACCTACTCGATGCAATCCTTCTTCAGTCTGAGGTTCTAGAACTCGAGGCAGTCGATCAGGGTAATGCAAAAGGCATTGTTGTCGAGGCCTCGCTCGATAAAGGCCGGGGTCCTGTTGCCACCGTATTGATTCAGTCAGGCGAGTTACTGAAAGGCCAGATACTGCTCGCTGGAACGCAGTATGGACGGGTACGCGCACTGTATGATGAATCCGCGCAAATGATAAAATCGGCGGGACCTTCAATACCGGTTGTGGTTTTAGGTCTGTCGGGCGTGCCCAATGCAGGTGATGAAGTTTTCGTCGTCGAAAATGAGCGTAAGGCACGCGAGTTTGCCGAGATTCGTGAAGCGAAAATCCGTGAAACCAAATTGACTGAACAGCAAAAAGCCGGACTCCAGGACATGTTCGACGCCATGACCGAGGGTGAAGTTGCAGAAGTTAATGTCCTGATTAAATCAGATGTACAGGGCAGTTCCGAGGCTATTCGCGATGCATTGAACAAGTTGTCCACTGATGAAGTGCGAGTCAAGATGATTACTACCGGTGTTGGCGGAATCAATGAGTCAGATATCAATCTGGCTGCCGCTTCATCCGCGATAGTTATCGGATTTAACGTGCGGGCTGATGCCGCTGCCAAAAGAGCAGCAGGAGATTACGGTGTCGACATACGTTACTACAGCATAATCTATAACATCATCGACGATATAAAAGCGGCCATGTCTGGGCTGTTAGCACCAGAAACCCGGGAAACTATCATAGGCCTCGCCGAGGTGAAAGACGTATTCAAGTCTCCCAAGTTTGGTGATGTCGCAGGTTCTATCGTGATCGAAGGTGTCGTACGTAAAGGGCAGCCGATCCGTGTGCTACGCGAAAATGTTGTTATTTACGAAGGTGAACTCGAATCTTTACGACGTTTCAAGGATGCGGTTGAAGAGGTACGCATGGGCACCGAGTGTGGTATCGCCGTGAAGAACTACAACGATGTGCGTGCTGGCGATCAGATCGAGGTATTTGAGCGCGTCGAAGTAGCGCGTAGCCTCGAGTAACCGCATGCCTAAAGATTTTCCACGTAGTGACAGGTTGGCATCGCAGATTCAGCGAGAGCTGGCTAGTCTGGTTCGCAACAATTTAAAGGATCCACGGTTATCCGCGCCAGCGATTCTGGAAGTTCAGGTAACCAGGGATTTGTCGCAGGCGAGAGTTTTCTTCAGCGTTTTAGATCCACAGGATGCAGAACAGAACCTGCAGGCTTTGAAGCATGCCAGTGGATATCTGCAGCGCGAAATTGGCAAGGTGTTGAAGGCCCGCATTACGCCAAAACTGGTCTTCATCTACGATGATTCAGATATTCGCGGACGAACCATGTCAGAGCTAATTGATTCAGTTATTGCCAGAGACAAACTAACTTCAGGGGAATGATGTTTCATGGGTCGCGGCGCTCGCAAACCACGGGGCTTTAGGGATATCGACGGTATTTTGTTGCTCGATAAACCCAGTGGAATCAGTTCCAATAAAGCCCTGCAAACTGCCCGATTTTTATTCAAGGCTAATAAGGCTGGTCATACCGGCAGTCTTGATCCACTCGCCACTGGCATGCTGCCCATCTGTTTCGGTGAAGCGACCAAATATTCCGCTTACCTTATCGATGCAAGCAAGACCTATCGTGCTATATGTCAACTCGGAAGAACCACGACGACGGCTGATGCGGAGGGTGAGATTACCTCGGAAACAGCAGTACAGGTTAGTGTCGAAGACATAACCACGGTACTCGGTCAATTTGTTGGATGTATAGACCAAATTCCTCCGATGCATTCTGCAGTCAAGCACAAGGGCCAAAGACTTTATCGTTTGGCCCGAAAGGGCAAGGAAGTGGAGCGTAATGCTCGGAAAATTGAAATTTATTCACTGCAATTGGTGGGTCTTGAAGGTAGTCAGCTTGAGATTGACGTGCATTGCTCGAAAGGGACTTACATTCGGACTCTGGCGGAAGATATAGGCAAAGCGCTGGGCTGCGGTGCATACCTCGCCAGCCTACGGCGCACTGGGGTAGAGCCCTTTTGGCATCAAACCAGTTATAGCCTCGACGAACTGCGCGAGTTATACGAACAGGGTCTGGACTACCTGGACCGCTGTTTACTGCCGGTAAATAGTGCCCTGGTCGATCTGCCAGAGCTCATAGTCGAAACTGCAGCGGCCGATTTTCTGAAACAGGGGCGGGTGGTACTGGTGGACGAGGCGCCCCTCGCTGGTTTGATTAGCCTGGTGCTCGAAAATGGTCAATTCATAGGCATTGGGCAAGCCAGTTCAGATGGCAAAATTTCACCAAAAAGATTAATGAATACAACAAGATAGATGTAGTAGAGGGCGAGGTAACTATTATCGGTGCGAATTACGGTGAAAGTCCTTGTTACTGCCTGCGCAGATAGGTAGAATACCTGCCTTTTTCGGGCCCATGAGGTTTAATCCATGTCGATGTCAGCTGCACAAAAGAGTTCCGTCATAGCTGATCACCAGCAGAGCGAAGGTGATACAGGTTCACCTGAAGTACAGGTTGCTTTGTTAAGCCACCAGATCAGTCATTTAACCGAGCATTTCAAAAAACATATTCATGATCATCATTCACGCCGGGGATTGCTGAAGATGGTTAATCAACGCCGTAATTTACTGGATTACCTGAAATCCAAAAATCAGCAGCGTTATAAAGATTTGATCGGAAAGCTCGGTCTGCGTCGTTAACAACAGAGAATCAGTGTGAATCCAATAAAAAAGACATTTCAGTACGGCGAGCATGAAGTTACCCTGGAAACAGGTGAAATAGCGCGTCAGGCGGGTGGTGCGGTTTTTGTCAGTATGGCTGAGACCGTAGTAATGGTTACCGTGGTAGGTGCGAAGGATGCGGACCCGAATCGCAGCTTCTTCCCCCTTACAGTCGATTACCAGGAAAAGACTTATGCTGCGGGAAAAATTCCCGGTGGTTTTTTCAAGCGTGAAGGCCGCCCAAATGAAAAAGAAACCCTGACCTGCCGACTCATCGATCGACCTATCAGACCACTATTCCCGAAGGGATTCCTGAACGAAACACAGGTAATTGCGATGGTGGTTTCGATGAACAACGAAGTTGATCCCGATATCCTCGCATTGCTCGGCGCTTCCGCAGCCATCACAATCTCCGGTATGCCATTCAGTGGCCCGATTGGTGCTGCAAGGGTTGGTTACAAGGATGGCCAGTATTTATTAAACCCTGGCGCCAGCCAACTCGAAGAGTCAGACCTCAATCTGGTTGTTGCCGGAACCGAAAATGCGGTTTTGATGGTAGAGTCAGAAGCAAATTGTTTATCCGAAGAAATCATGCTTGGTTCGGTGGTTTTCGGGCATGAACAAATGCAAACCGCAATTCAGGCAATTAAAGAGTTTAGTGCCGAAGTCAACAATACCCCCTGGGGCTGGGAGGCTCCTGAATCTGATGAATCACTGCAGGAAAAAGTGAGCAATCAATACCAGGCCGAGATTGCTGAAGCCTATACCATCGCTAACAAGATGGAACGCCAGGATAAGCTTTCGGCAATTCGTGCCGCTGCAGTAGAAGCACTGGTTAGTGATGCAGAGGATTCAGCCGACGAGTCCTCAATTCGTGGGGCAATATCAAAAATCGAAAAGCATGTAGTACGCAGCCGCATTATTGCCGGGGAGCCGCGTATTGATGGACGTGACACCAGTACCGTGCGCCCTATCGCTATTCGTACCGGTGTATTGCCAAGAACACACGGCTCGGCCCTTTTCACCCGGGGTGAAACCCAGGCGATCGTAGTAACAACACTGGGTACAGGCCGCGATGCACAACTTATCGACGCCCTCGAAGGCATGCGTAAAGAAAATTTTATGCTGCATTATAATTTTCCTCCCTATAGTGTCGGTGAAACTGGCAGAGTTGGTACTCCCAAGCGCCGCGAAATTGGTCATGGACGTCTGGCCAAGCGCGGTGTGATGGCCGTGATGCCGTCGATTGATGACTTTCCTTACGTGATTCGTGTGGTTTCGGAGATTACCGAATCTAACGGTTCCTCGTCTATGGCCAGTGTCTGCGGCGCGAGCCTGTCGTTAATGGACGCGGGTGTGCCCCTGAAAGCGCCTGTCGCCGGTATCGCCATGGGTTTGATCAAGGAAGGTGATGATTTCGCCGTACTAACCGATATTCTGGGTGATGAAGATCATCTGGGTGATATGGACTTCAAAGTTGCCGGTACCACCGAAGGTATTACCGCATTGCAAATGGATATCAAGATTGATGGCATTACCACTGAAATCATGCGTAAAGCACTCGATCAGGCAAAAGAAGGCCGCATGACTATTCTCGGTGAGATGGCCAAGGTAATCAGCGAAGGCCGTGAAGAAATGTCTGAATACGCGCCACGCCTGATTACTTTCAAGATTAACACCGAGAAAATCAGGGATGTGATTGGTAAAGGTGGCTCGACGATCCGTGCGATTACCGAAGAAACCGGCGCAACGATTGAAATCGATGATGATGGTATGGTTAAAATCGCTTCTGTGGAAAAAGCAGCGGGTGATGAAGCCAGACGACGTGTCGAAATGGTAATTGCAGAAGTCGAAGTGGGTACTATTTACGAAGGCAAGGTTGCCAAGATTATGGATTTCGGTGCTTTTGTTAATATCTTGCCTGGTAAGGATGGTCTCGTACACATTTCTCAGATTTCTGACGAACGTGTGGAAAACGTCAGCGATAAGTTATCTGAAGGCGATGTTATCAAGGTTAAGGTACTGGAGGTTGATCGACAGGGTCGTATTCGCCTTAGTATGAAAGCCGTTACCGAGGATGAAAAGGCGACTGCATAAGATCAGTCAGGTATAAATTGAACAGGTATGAAATAAGAAAGGGGAGCCATGCTCCCCTTTTTTGTGCCTGTTTATTTACCCGGATTTGGTAATAACAATTTAAAAAGAGTGCCGCAAT
>JBGUEB010000209.1:0-6277 GCA_041821565.1 Gammaproteobacteria bacterium
CTGGTTGTTGAAGCACATGCCGCGTTCATCGCCGCCCCAGTAAACCAGAATTTCTTCGAGCAAGATGCCGCGCTGGATTTGAGTGGCGATATCACGGTAATAAGGCACGAGTACATCGGTATCCTGCATCGCCAGACCAACACCGGCACCAATCGCTTCCTGGCCCTCGTTGGATGGGTAGGTTCCCATCGCACCGGTACGCTGCAGGTTGATCGCGGCGCGGTCGAAAACCCGCGTCAACACCATGATTTGATAGAGATGAATTAATTGGTCACGTCCGCTAAGCGCATCGGGCAAGGGACGTTTCAACTGTCCCGATGGGTCAAGGAACTCGGTCGTTTCAATATCGAAATCTGTACCTTGCATACACTTACTCACCGTATGATGAAATTTGAGCCAGTTGACTATTGAGGCGAATTATAATTCATTTTCCGGCGTCAATCTCCTCGCCTGTTTGGCAATCCCTCACAAGCGAAATTCCTGATGCGGATCGGCTCTCAGTATTGTCAACTTACCACACAGGATTATACAATTCCTTAATGAAATCCTGATCAGCCTTTAAAAAATCTAACCCCGGCTTTTATTTTATAATAGTTGAAGTCATGCCGGGTCTCGATATAGTGAGTGGTGCATTGAATGCTGTTATTTAAGAGCCCGTTTGCAAACAGCACTAATTAACACCCCATGCCAGCGCATGGGTATTTTAAAACTGGAGAAAAGTCGTGACTACAGCTCGCAATACTAAATACAACACCGAGGAAATTCGGCAGAAAGACAAGAATCATCAAATCCATCCGTGGACGGATTTCTCGACGTTTGAAGAAACCGGCTCCCTGGTGATTGCCGAATCCGAGGGCTGCTATGTCTATGATTCAGATGGCAACAAGTATCTGGATGGTATTGCCGGCCTGTGGTGTGTGAACGTGGGCTACGGGCGCGATGAAATTGCGCAGGCGATGGCCGATCAGGCGCGCCGCATGACCTATTATTCGTCGTTTGGCCATCACACATCGGTACCGGCAGCGGAACTGGCAGCGAAACTGGCCGAGCTCACGCCAGGTAATCTCAACCATATATTCTTTGGCACCGGTGGTTCGCTGGCGAATGATACCGCCGTGCGCATCATCCATTTCTATTTCAACCAGTTGGGCAAGCCGACCAAGAAACAGATTATCACGCGGCACGATGGTTACCATGGTAGCACCTACCTGGCGATGACCCTGACCGGTGTAGAGTTCGATCACCAGGGCTTTGACCTGGCGCCGAACCTGGTGCATCGGATTTCAAACCCGAATCCTTACCGTCGCCCGGAAGGCCAGTCAGAAACCGATTTCCTCGACCACCTGGTGCAGGAATTTGAAGACAAGATACTGGAGATTGGCCCCGACAATGTTGCGGCCTTCTTTGCAGAGCCTATCATGGGCGCGGGCGGTGTAATCGTCCCGCCGAGTGGCTATCACGTGCGTATGCTGGAAGTGTGTCGCAAATACGCTGTGCTCTATGTCGCCGACGAAGTGGTGACGGGCTTCGGCCGCATTGGTCATTTCTTCGCCTCCGAAGATGTGTTCGGCATGGTACCGGACATCATCACATCGGCGAAAGGTCTTTCATCGGCCTATGCACCGTTGTCGGCGACGATTCTGTCCGATGAGGTCTATGACGTCATCAGCAAACCCCAGTGCGAGGGCGGCATGTTCACCCATGGCTTTACCTATTCCGGTCATCCGGTGTGTTGTGCCGCGGGCCTCAAGAATATCGAGATTATCGAGCGTGAAGATATTTGCGGCCACGTCCGCGAACTGGGCCCTTACCTGGAGCAACGCCTTGAATCCCTGTTAGACCTGCCTATTGTCGGTGACGTGCGTGGCAAGTGCTTTATGATGTGCGTCGAAAATGTCGCCAACAAGGAAACTAAAGAACTGTTACCGGCGGAGGCCCAGGTTGGCAACCGTATCGCCGCCGCATGTGAAAAACGCGGTGTCCTGGTGCGCCCCGTTGCACATTTGAATGTGATGTCGCCACCCCTGGTGATGGACAGGGATCAGATTGATTTCATGGTCGATACACTGCGTGAGAGCATCGTCGAAACACAGCAAAGCCTGAAAAAAGACGGTTACTGGAATGGCTGACGATCAGTAAATAAACTGCTAGGAAGCTATACAACTCCGCACACCACCTTTACTGGCAGGAATCTCAGCAGGCTTATCAGCAGTCACATCGGTGGCCAATTGACCGACCGGTGCTGCAACCCGGATGGTTGAAACCTTGTTCTGGGTAAAGAAATCAAAACCCTCTTTACCCTGTACCTTATTGTTACCCACGAGCGATTCCTTGATTCCGCCGAAGGGCATATAGGGATGTGGTGCACACACACCCACATTGATGCCGACCATACCAACATCGGCATCTGCCATGAATTTTTCGGCGTAGTACATATTCTGTGTGAACAAACACGCACCGTTGCCGGTGGGTTGTTTTTGAATCAGATCGATGGCGTCATCCAGGTTTTTGATTTTCATCACCGATAACACGGGGCCAAAAATCTCGGCCTGGGCAATTTCCATGCAGGGAGTCACGTCGGCAAAAATAGTCGGCCCAATGAAATAACCATTCCGGTTAGCTTCGGGCAATTCAGGGTTACGCCCATCCAGAACCAGCTTTGCGCCAGCATTAACACCGCTTTCAATATAACCCTCGATACGTTGCTTAGCCTGTGCTGAAATGACCGGACCCATAAATACGTCTGCATCCATCGCATCACCGACACTGACTTTCTTCGCCGCGTCGATTAGACGTTCTATGACCTGGTCATAGAGCTCTGGTACAACGGCGATAATGGAACTGGCCAGGCAACGCTGCCCGGCAGAACCATAACCCGATTGAATGATGTTGGTAATTAACAAATCGATCTGTGCATCTTCCAGCGCTACAAGATAATTCTTGGCGCCACCCAGTAACATGGTTTTCTTCGCGACCCTACCGCAGGCCTCGGCAATGCTTTTCGCGGTGGGACTGGAACCGACCAGGCATACGCCAACTACTTCACGCATCGTGTACCAGGTTTCAGCCACTTCGCGTTCACCGTGGACTATATTAACCACGCCTTTCGGCAGACCGGCATCCAGCATCAACTGCCCCATTACCTGCATGAATAACGGTGACTCCATCGACGGTTTATAAACGAAACTGTTACCGGCCGCGATAGCAAATGGAATGAACCAGCCAAACACCAGAGCCGGAAAATTAAACGGCGCCACGCCACAGAACACGCCCAGCGGCTGTCGGGTGACGCGACCATTGATACCGGGTGCAATATGGGCCAGGGTTTCTCCCTGCAATAAAGACGGGGCGTTACAGGCCATCTCCATGATTTCGATAACCCGTTGAACCTCACCACGTGCTTCGCTGATGTGTTTGGCCTGGTCAATCGCGATGGATTCGGCAAGCTTTTCCAGGTTGTTTTGCATCGCAGTATGTATCGCAAAAATATAACCGACACGCTTGCCTATGGGCACCTCACGCCACTTCAAATAAGCGGTATGCGAAGACTTAACCGCAGCCTCTACCGTGGATGAAGATGAAAGGGGAACTTCGCCGATTTGTGCCCCGGTAGAAGGGTTATAAAGTGCTACTGTTTTTTCCTTGTCATCGACAAGCCATTCGCCATCGATGAGGTTTTTAATGCGTATTGAGTCAGCCATAGGTACACCCGTGCTATGCATTGATATTAACTTGATATCCAGCCATCACGATACTCTTGAGGCAGGCCTTGTGTTTGAAGTATAAGGTGTCACTTTCCCCGGGGCAATCGCTATGGAGAGAGGGATTCAAACCCTCGATTCGGTTTAAAATTCTAATCCATTGAATTTTAGTGAGAATGTTTACAGAAATAACCCAAATTCGCATCCGGGATTATTACCCATTAATTGTAAAAAATAGCTACAGTATTGTATCTCAATTGTGATACAATACTGGTTTTAAAAGGGCGGTGAAAATGGCCAAAACAGAAATGATCCGTGCTCGCGTCGAGCCCGATCTAAAACACAAAGCGGAGGAGGTTTTTTCTACTCTCGGGCTTTCAGCTACCGAAGCAATCACTTTATTCTATAAACAGGTGACATTGCAAAGTGGATTACCCTTTGAGGTAAAGATACCTAACTCAGAAACTCTCAAGGCTCTTAAACAGGCTCGCAATAAGAAAGGGCTGACCGAATACGATAGCGTGGACAAGTTGATGGCCAACTTCGACGATGCGTAAACTGCTATCGACAACACAGTTTAAAAAAGATTTGAAAAAGTCCAAAAGGCGCGGAAAGGATATCCGGAAAATTCAAAACATTATCGAGAAATTAGTTGAAAATAAAGCATTAGCTCCAAACCATAAGCCGCACCGACTCACCGGTAACTGGTCTCACTGCTGGGAATGTCATATCGAACCCGACTGGTTGCTCATCTGGGATGAAGATAAAGATTCTGTCACCCTTATCCGTACTGGCACCCACTCGGATCTATTCGAATAAACGACAAACCTGAACAATGGATAAATATTCCTGATGAAATTATTGATTCGGAATTATCGAATTAATAACTACAAAAATAATTATTTATTTTAACTGGACGTTTAGGCAGTATGCCATCAATAAACGGCGCGCAACCGACCGGGTGTTGGAATATATCCGGGTATCGTGACCCGGATGGGAAATATGACGATCGCTGAAAAGTGGTCGCTTTATAACGGGCAAGACGTGCTGAAAATCCTGGAAAACCAGAAAAGGACCCAGAAATGACAACTGAAAAAATAGAGACGCTCATTGTTGGCGGCGGCCAGGCTGGTTTGGCCATGAGCGAGCACCTGAGTAACTGCGGCGTGCCTCACCTTGTTCTGGAACGGCATCGAATTGCCGAACGCTGGCGCTCGGAAAGATGGGACTCCCTGGTTGCCAATGGCCCAGCCTGGCACGATCGATTTCCGGGCATGGAGTTCTCCGATATCGATCCCGATGCCTTTGCCCCCAAGGAGAAGGTTGCGGACTATTTTGTCGCTTACGCAGAAAAGATCGATGCCCCCATCCGCTGCGGCGTGGAGGTCAGGGAAGTGCAAAGGAATGCTGGCCGGCCAGGCTTCCGTGTCGAAACGTCGGAAGGCGTGATCGAAGCCAATAGTGTGGTTGCTGCCACCGGGCCGTTCCAACGCCCTGTCATCCCGGCCGTGGTTCCTGAAGATGAAGGAATCACACAGATCCACTCCAACGCTTACCGTAATCCTGGCCAGTTGCCTGAGGGTGCGGTGCTAGTGGTCGGAGCAGGGTCTTCGGGGGCGCAGATCGCAGATGAACTTTTGCGAGCAGGAAAGCGCGTTTACCTCTCGGTCGGCCCGCACGACCTTCCTCCGCGAAGCTATCGTGGGCGTGATTTTGTCTGGTGGCTGGGAGTACTCGGCAAGTGGGATAGCGCTGCACTCGAGCCAGGTATGGAACATGTCACGATTGCGGTGAGCGGTGCCCATGGCGGCCATACGGTTGACTTCCGGCGCTTTGCCGCGCAGGGGATGACGCTCGTTGGCCGAACGGAATCGTTCCAACAGGGTGTAATGCACTTCGCGACGGATCTCGCGGACAATATTGCGAAAGGAAATGCGAACACCTTGTCTGTGCTAGACGAAGCCGACGCTTATGTTGTCCGCAATGGTCTCGACCTACCGGAGGAACCTGAAGCGCGCATAGTCGGACCGGACCCACAGTGCGTGACCGATCCCATTCTTGAGTTGAATCTGACAGAGGCAGGAATAACTTCAATCATCTGGGCAACAGGCTTTGTGGTTGATTACAGCTGGTTGAAGGTTGACGCATTCGATGAAGAAGGCAAGCCGAAGCATCAGCGTGGTATCTCGGCTGAGCCCGGGGTCTATTTCCTGGGATTACCGTGGCAATCGCGACGGGGGTCCTCCTTCATCTGGGGCGTCTGGCACGACGCCAGGTTTCTGGCGGATCAAATTTCTATACAACGCCAGTATCTAGCGTACAGCCCTCCAGCGTAACGCGAGCCTGGAGAGGCGATGGCTGAGACGAGTGCTTTGACCATCTGTCACGGGGCGCCTGGCGATCCTGTGCCTAACCTTTTTGGGATGATGGAGACTGAGACAACAAAGGATATCGCTCCTATCTCATTGAATTTTCGCGATTTTAAGCTTGATTCAATACGAACCTGAGATAGGAGCAGATTGTCTGGCGGAGAGAGAGGGATTCGAACCCTCGATACGCGATTAACGTATACTCCC
>JBGUEB010000210.1:0-6270 GCA_041821565.1 Gammaproteobacteria bacterium
GGTGAATGCGCAATCGTAAATCCGACTTCGCGCGCATCATCCCTGGACATTGCCTGTTGGACTTCGATTTCGACAAACTTGGTCGCACCTTCACCATCACGAATTATCGAATGAGACAAATGTTGAAATACCCGGGCCAATGCTTCCAGAAAGGCCCGATTACCGGCTTCAATCGATTCACCTGACTTCCCGGTCGCGATTAGCACGCAGGCATCATTGGTCGAAGTATCACCATCGATAGTAATTGAATTAAACGAATCATCGACAACCTGTCGTAGATATTGTTTCAAAACCGTGGGCTTTATTTCAGCATCGGTCGCCACAAAAGCCAGCATCGTCGCCATATCCGGCTTGATCATGCCCGAGCCTTTTGCCATACCCGTGATAGTTAGAGTCCTGCCCTGTGCCAGGCGAATCGTTTCACTAATCGCCTTGGGGAGGATATCTGTCGTCATAATTCCCTGCGCCGACTCGAGCCAGTTATCCTCGTGTAACCGTGCAAACAGGAGCGGAATCGCCGCGTCGATTTTAGTCACCGGCAATTCTGCCGCAATAACACCCGTCGAAAATGGCAATACAGACGTGCTTTGAACCGCGCCATGTTCAGCGACTTCGGCACAACAGGCAAGAGCCCCCTGATAACCCGAATCGCCTGTACCTGCATTCGCGTTGCCAGAGTTAATCAGTAAATATCGTACCGGATTGTTTTCGGCGAGATGTTGTTTGGCGACCACCACGGGTGCCGCACAGAACTTATTGGTAGTAAATACCGCGGCAGTGTTTGCGCCCTCTGTAATTTCAATCAGTACAAGATCGCTGCTCTTTTCATCGTCCTTGATACCGCAGTGCATTGCCGACAGCCGAATTCCGTCGATCGACTGAAGTCTGCCGGGCTCTTTCAATCCAACTGGCATTTATTATAGTTTCCCGTGACACTGCTTGAATTTCTTGCCAGAACCGCACCAACAGGGTTCGTTACGACCGAGCTTCTTTTCCTTTCTCACATAGGGCTGATGATCAGATGCCTCAGAATCACCTGTGCTCAAAGCGCTCTGCGCCGAGGCATGTTCCATTTTGATATTGCTATCCTCCACATGACTTTGTTCAAGCGCCTCGACCTCCGCTTCACTTCTGATCTGGACACGGGTAAGGCTTTGAATTGCCTCGTATTTTATACCCTCCAGCATATCAGTAAACATTTCGAAAGATTCGCGCTTGTATTCCTGTACTGGATTCTTTTGAGCGTAACCTCGTAAACCGATGCCCTGTCGTAGATAGTCCATCGCTGCCAGGTGCTCTTTCCAGTGTCGATCCAGCACCATTAACATCAGATCCTTTTCATAACCGCTGATAATTTCATCCCCGAGAAAATCTACTTTTGCTCGATATTCGGTCTCGAAATGTTTGACTATTCGCTCTAGCAACAATTCATCGTTAATTTCGTCATCTTCATCAAGCCACTGCTGAATCGGTAACTCAACCCCGAATTCATTCGACAAGGACTGTTCAAGTTCCGATATTTGCCATTGCTCTTCTATTGAATTAGGCGGCAGGTAATTTCGAAACATATTTTCAATTACGTCCATGCGCATGTTCCTGATCGCATCGGAAATGTTATGCGCGCGTAGTAAATCATCACGTTGCTGATAGATAACCTTACGCTGATCGTTAGCAACATCGTCGTATTGCAATAATTGCTTACGAATATCAAAGTTGTGTGCCTCGACCTTACGCTGGGCATTTTCTATCGCCTTGCTCACCCAGGGATGTTCAATTGCCTCACCTTCTTCCATACCAAGCTTTTGCATTAGCCCTGCTACCTTTTCGGAGGCGAATATCCGCATCAGGCTGTCTTCCATCGACAGGTAAAAGCGTGTCGAGCCGGGATCGCCCTGCCGGCCCGAACGACCACGGAGCTGATTGTCTATACGTCTGGATTCATGCCTTTCGGTACCAATGATATGCAATCCACCTGCCGCAATTACTTTATCATGAAGTTTTTGCCAGTTGATTTTTAGCGCTTCTCGTTGTTCGAGCTGGTCTTCTGGAATTTCCGTTATGTGAACATCAAGGTTACCGCCGAGCACTATATCTGTACCCCGGCCTGCCATATTAGTAGCAATCGTAACAGTACCCGGTATGCCTGCATCGGCAATAATATTGGCTTCACGCTCGTGTTGTTTGGCGTTCAGAATCTGGTGCTTAATTTTTTCCTTATCCAGAAATCCAGACAGGAGCTCTGAGGTTTCAACAGAAGTGGTACCGACCAGTACCGGTTGTCCGCGGCTTACACAATCCTTGATATCTACGATAATTGCGGCAAACTTTTCCGTTACTGTCAGGTAAATCAGGTCACCCAGATCTTCCCGAATCATCGGCATATTGGTTGGCACCACAACCACTTCGAGACCATAAATTTGCTGGAATTCAAAAGCCTCGGTGTCAGCCGTACCAGTCATTCCGGAAAGCTTGCTGTAAAGCCGAAAATAGTTTTGAAAGGTTATAGAGGCTATGGTTTGATTTTCGTGCTGTATGCTTACATTTTCCTTGGCTTCGATCGCCTGGTGCAAGCCTTCCGACCAGCGTCTGCCAGACATCGTGCGTCCGGTAAATTCGTCGACGATTACTATCGCACCATCCTGGACTATATAGTCAACATCACGGTGAAAAATCGAGTGTGCTCTTAAACCGGCATTAAGATGATGTACCAGGGAAATATTGGCGGCGTCGTAAAGACTCTCACCCTCGTTTAACAGACCCGCCTCAACCATTAGTGATTCGGCAGAATCATGCCCTTGTTCGGTTAGAAAGGTCTGCTTCGATTTTTCATCGACGGTGTAATCACCTGGCCCTTCTTCTATTTCCACTTTCTCCAGCTTAGGAATAATATTATTGATTCGGGAATATAGGTCTGAACTATCACTGGCCTGGCCGGAAATAATCAGGGGCGTGCGGGCCTCATCGATCAGGATCGAATCTACTTCGTCAACAATCGCAAAATTGAGTTCGCGTTGAACCCTTTCGGCCAGCGTAAAGCTCAGATTATCGTGCATATAATCGAAGCCAAACTGGTTGTTGGTACCGTAAACGATATCGGCACTATAGGACTCGCGTTTGGCATCATAATCCATGCTACTTAACACCACGCCAACACTGAGCCCGAGGTACTTGTATAGTTGCCCCATCCACGCCGCATCACGTTCAGCAAGATAGTCGTTAACCGTAACAATATGGACACCTTTGCCACTCAAGGCATTTAAGTAGGCAGCCAGCGTTGCAACCAGCGTTTTACCTTCACCGGTGCGCATTTCGGTAATCTGGTTATTGTTCAGAATCATTGCGCCGATAAGCTGAACGTCGTAGTGGCGCATTCCTAGCACCCGCACCGATGCCTCACGACAAACAGCAAAGGCTTCATCTAGCAACTGTTCGAGAGCTTCCCCAGATTCGAAACGCTGTTTTAACTCGCCAGTTTTCTGCTGTAGCTGCTCATCATCGAGGGCCTGCATTGTTGCTTCGAGCGCATTAATTTTTACTACGCGTTGATTAAGATTCTTGATGATCCGGTCGTTGCGACTACCGAATATTTTTCTGGAAAATTTTGACAGCATCAGGCTTACGACCAGGTAGATCGGGAAATTAGTATGTGGAGGCTATTCGAAAAATAGCAAGCTTGACAATATGTATATCAGGACAACTTATCAATTCGATGCGCGTATGAATTTCACCGGATCAATCTGTTGACCATTTTTGAGTACTTCAAAATGCACATGTGGCCCGGTCGAACGGCCAGTCGAGCCAATTTCAGCGATCTGAAATCCTTTCTCGACAGTATCACCCACCGAAACCATCAGTCGTGAATTGTGTGCATAACGTGTGGTGTAGCCGTTGCCGTGGGCGATATCGATGACATTGCCAAAACCATAACGTCTGCCGGAAAATGTGACCACACCCTTGGCAACGGCGATAACCGCACCACCCATTTTCCCTGCGAAGTCGATGCCCTTATGCTTCTCGTATTTTCCAGTTATCGGGTGAGTTCGCATCCCATAGTACGAGGACAGCCAGCCCTTAAGCAGGGGCCGTCCACTCGGTTGAACTTCCTTTTTTAAATTTTCGATCATGACAATGTCTTCGAGAACAGCTAGTTGATCTTCCCTGTTTTCAAGTTCAAGGCCCAGACGCTGAATCGCTAATGAAAGTTCAGGAGGCTCTAAGGCTTGCTGAGATCCTGTCTCGGGTCCGCCCAGAGCAGGGGTATTATCAAAATCGAATTCACCCTTATCAATATTTGCCATATGTACCAGTTTTTGACCGAGGGCATCCAGACGCATGATATGGGCCTGTAGTAGCCCCAGCCGTGATGATAGCGCGTCGATATCGGCATCGGACTCTTGTCTGATTTCGTCGAGACGAACCTGTTGCTGGTGAATCTTCTGCTGCCATTCTTCGATCAATGCCTGGTTATTCTGAGGAGGATTAAGCGAGTATCCCAGGTAGGTAGCACCGGCGCCAAATCCGCTTACTGTTATCACGAGTAGCAAAAAATGCAATGGCTTGCCTATATTCAGGCTACATAATTTACCTTTATTGGATGACAGGAAGAGGATATTCATGACCGATACTAGAGTGCTTCGACTGGCTGCGCGTAGGAAATAGGAGCGGTCGAGGCATCCTCAAAGATTACCTCTTCCCAGGCTTCCTTGTCTGCTAACAAACTGAGTAGTAACCGATTGTTTAATGCATGGCCCGATTTATAGCCGGAAAAAGCGCCGATTAAACTATGGCCCAGTAAATATAGATCACCGATCGAATCAAGAATCTTGTGCTTTACGAATTCGTTATCGTAACGTAATCCATCTTCGTTGAGTACGCGATAATCATCCAGCACAATGGCGTTGTCCTGACTACCACCCAGGGCCAGGTTTTTGGAGCGCAGGTATTCGATATCTTTCTGAAAACCGAAAGTGCGTGCGCGACTCACTTCTTTAACAAATGAAGTCGTTGAGAAATTAATATCGCAGGTCTGTTTCTGGTGGGTGAAAAGTGGGTGATTGAAGTCGATCTGAAAGCTAACTTTAAAACCATTAAAGGGCCTGAACTCGACCCATTTATCACCGTCCTCTACGCGTATCTTCTTTTTGATTCGAATAAACTTTTTTGGTGCATTTTGTTCGACGATACCGGCGGACTGGATCAGGAAAACGAATGGTCCGGCGCTGCCGTCCATGATGGGAACCTCATCGGCACTGAGGTCGATGTAGGCATTATCGATACCAAGACCGGCAATAGCCGATAGCAGATGCTCAACTGTAGAAATTCGAACACCATTTTCGACCAGGGTAGTGGAAAGGTTCGTGTCGCCAACTTTTTCGGGATGTGCCAGTATTTCAACTGGTTCGTCGAGATCGATTCTTCTGAACCGGATACCGGAATCAATCGGGGCCGAACGCAGGGTTAAATAGACTTTCTTGCCGGTATGCAGTCCAACACCCATCGCGCGAATCACATTTTTCAAAGTGCGCTGTTTGATCAAGGCTTTTTCCTAAATTAATGAACAGTATCTGGAGTTTTGACGGCTGTATTTTTTCAGCTTCGTCAATTAACCAGTCATAGTGAGACAATTTTCTCAATAAATCAATCTATATTATAGTCCAGTAAATCTAATTGATGTTATTAACAATTAGAAATAAATCACTGAATTAACAATAAATTCTGATCTGTCAAGGGCTAGAAATACGCTTGTCTACTCCCTTTATTCTAGATCAAAAAATTAAACCTGCCGGCCTTTAATCACAATACTTTCAATGCCATAATTCCCAGCATTGCTAACACAGGATTAATCCTTATGGCTAGAACCAGGCCCGCAGATGAAACCGAATTCCTGTAGTTGATTATGCAGGCGCTTGATGAAGTCGAGGATTTACGTGCAGCAATTGAATATGACGAAGAATATATAGGCAATGCGTCTATATTTATCGAGCCTCTATCAAGTGAATTGACCAGCTTACGGGCCAGCATCGAGGCCGGAAACTATCAGCCAGCTAGTAGTGACCTGCTCGATTTTATTGGTTCAATTAAAAATATCGATCATCACATCATACCCTTCTGGCCGATGTTGAAGCCAATCCTCGAAACACACAAACTGGGATACCAGCAACCACCTTAAATCCATAGGACGGTGTCGTAAAAAGTTGGATTGTGTTTCCCAGGGCAAAAATGCGCGCACGACTGCATGGATGCAGCGGTCCGGCGTTCCGGAGGTAGAGC
>JBGUEB010000211.1:0-6266 GCA_041821565.1 Gammaproteobacteria bacterium
GGCTCCAGTAGAATCCGAAGATTTACAAATTCGTGGCAAAGAACGGGGCGGCAAAGAACGGGGCGGCAAAGAACAGGGCAGCAAACAACAGGTTGACGCTGAAGACACAGACATCAGCATGGCCGATGCCTCCAGGTTCTTTGACGAAGACGAAACCGTATTACTCACTGATGACGATGTTAGTGAATTTATGGGGGGTGCTGGATCGCTGATAGAGCGGTCGAAACCACCGGAACAGCCTGAAAAGTTGCCGCACGAAGAAGGGCTTTCTGCGAGGCGCGCTGTCGAAGGTGATACAATTATCGAGACCGATGATAGTCTGCCGAGTGAAATTACAGGCGATGACGGTCCGACAGGCGGGGCGGCAGGGGAAGATTATTCGATCAGCCTGTTCGATGGTGACTATGCCGACCGGAACGTCGAAACTGATCAAAGCGAATTGAATCTGGTGGATCAGACTTCCACGCAAAATACCGCGGGTGATTATTCAATTAGCTTATTCGATGAGGATGTGACGCCACTTGCACCTCGTGTTTCGAAATCAGACGATTCTTCGCAGGAAGATAACACCGATCCGGGCCTAAGCCTGGCGGATAAAACCGGGCTCAGGAGCCTGACGCTAATAGATATTAGTGAAAGTAGTTTACAGGACGACCTTACCAGTTCCGAAATTACTCAGCCAAGCCTCAGCACTACCGATCTTGATTCTCCGTCAAAGACGGTCACACGCCAGGATTCAACCTCGACACAAACCTACGCGGCTGACAACTATGACAGGACCTTGCAGCGGCCTGACGCCAAAGATGGGTCGAATATTTTTACTGGAATGAAATCGGAGTCGGGCGACATCCTCTCCGCGGAGCATGCGAAGAAAATATTTCGTAGCAAAGCCTCTTCCCAGCGCACAAGTAACCTCAAGGTCTACAGCGGCCTGGTAGCCGTCATTTTGGTTGTATTTGTTGGTCTTGGGATTACCCAGCTAGAGCAAAATGCCGAGAATATTGAGACCCGTCTCCGCCCATTAAAAAATGATCCGATGCCAGGCTTAATCAAGAAGGCTGACGACCAGGGGTTTACCGATATTTTTGCAAACTCCCCCGGGGCCGAGATTGATGCCCGTGCCCTCGAGTTAGTCGAGAATGCCGAGATGATTGCCGGGGTAGAAGAGGTCGTGATTGATAGCGGGGTTGATGAAACCAGCATGGCCGAGACCGAGACAATAGAAACTACCGAATCACCACAAAAACAACCCGGATCGGCTGGCAGTGATGAGGTCCAGCAATTGGCCGTCACCAGCAACGAAACTGGCATCGAAAACATTATTAGTAACCTCGGCAATGATCAATCCGAAGATAGATCGCCAGGGATTCTTCAAATCACCAGCAAGAGCAGTATTACTGAGAAGGATCACCTGTTACAGGAAGCCTATGCAGCCTATCAACGGGGCAATGATGACCTTGCGATGTTAAAGTATAACCAGGTGCTTGATATCGATCCTGGCAGTCGCAATGCACTACTGGCCCGTGCAGCGATTAGTATTCAGAATGGAAATATCGAAACTGCGATTCAGGACTATCAAACCCTGTTAGTTTCCAACCCAAAGGATTCATTGGCAATGTCGTCGATGACCGCGGTTGCCAATTATTCACCCGAACAATCTGAATCCTTGTTAAAGCTGTTGATTCGCGACGAACCCGACTCACCTTACCTTAATTTTGCGCTGGGTAACGTCTATGTAGCGCAAAATCGGTGGTCGGAAGCACAGGGGCAGTATTTTACCGCGTTCCAAAATAATCCAGGTGATCCAAATTACGCCTACAATCTAGCTGTGAGTCTCGAACATATTAACCAACCCAGGGTAGCTATTTCGTATTACCAGCGGGCTCTCGACAATTTTAACAATGGCCTGGCTACTTTTAACAGGGATGTAGTCGATCAACGACTGGAGATGTTAATTCAAAAATGAACGCTGAAAAAAAGCCACGGCGCCTGGGTGAGATACTGATCGATGAAGGTGTAATTACCAAAGATCAGTTGAACATTGCGCTAACCGAACAAAAAAAGGTTCACGAGCCTATCGGTAAGCTATTGGTTTCTCTTGGCTTTGCCACGGAAGCCATTATGCGTTCGGCCCTGGGCGAAGCCCTGGAGCAGGAAAGTGTAGATCTTTCCCGTGTAGTACCCGACCCGGATGCGATCAAGATGATCAATTCGGAAACGGCACGTAAGCATAAGGTTATTCCACTAAATTTTGACCCGGTTCGCAGTACCCTGACTATTGCGATGTCAGATACCTTCAACCTGTTTTCACTCGATCGCATTCGCATCCAGATAGGACAGCATGTAGAGTTAATACCGGTGCTCGCTGGTGAGGTCGAAATATCGAACGCGGTTGACCAGTTTTATGGATACGAGTTATCCATAGACGGAATATTGCGTGAAATTGAAACCGGCGAGGCCGACTATAGTAATTACCAGGGCGACACCGAGGAATACAGCCAACCCCTGGTTCGACTGGTCGACGTTATGTTATCTGACGCGGTGAAACGCGGTGCCTCCGATATACACTTTGAACCCGAAGAAAGTTTTTTAAGAATCCGTTACCGGATCGATGGTGTATTACGTCAGATTCGAAGTTTGCATAAAACCTACTGGTCGGCTATTGCAGTAAGATTGAAAGTAATGGCGGATATGAATATTGCCGAGACGCGCGCCCCGCAGGATGGTCGAATATCGCGAACCATCATCGGCCGCCAAATCGATTTTCGTGTTGCCTCGCAACCGACTATTCACGGTGAAAACATTGTGCTGCGTGTACTCGATCGTGAGAAGGGTGTTATTCCCTTAGAGCAACTCGAATTACCAGATGAATCTCTACGTACCCTGAAGATCATGATGTCACGTCCGGAGGGCATCATCCTGGTCACCGGGCCCACGGGTAGCGGTAAAACCACGACCCTGTATTCCCTGCTTAATTATCTGAGTTCGGAACAGATTAATATCATGACTCTCGAAGACCCGGTGGAATATCCATTTCCGCTGATCCGGCAAACGTCGGTTAATGAGGCCGCGGGTATGGATTTCTCCAACGGTATCAAGTCCCTGATGCGGCAGGATCCGGACGTTATCCTGGTCGGTGAGATACGCGATCATGAAACCGCAGAAATGGCCTTCCGTGCGGCGATGACCGGTCATCAGGTCTATTCTACATTGCACACCAATTCCGCCATCGGCGCGTTACCGAGGCTGCGCGATATCGGCATTATTCCAGAAATTATGGCTGGTAATATTATCGGTGTACTCGCCCAGCGCCTGGTTAGAAAGCTCTGTACCTATTGCAAGGAACCTTACCAGCCGAACAAGCAGGACCTGGGTATGTTGAGTAATCGTGAAGGTGTAAAGCCGGAGAAAATTTATCGCTCCAAGGGCTGTACGGTCTGTGACCATAGTGGCTATAAAGGTCGTCTTGCCTTACTCGAAATTCTTAAAATGAACTCTGACCTTGACGACTTATTGGCCCACGGTGCGACCACCAAGGAAATAAAAGACGCCGCTTACGAACAAGGGTTTTTTACCCTGGCGGACGATGGTGTTCGCCATATTATTGAAGGTATCACCTCGATCGAAGAAGTGGGTCGTGTTGCCGATTTGACCGACAGGATGTCCTAGTAATGCCACTCTATAAATACAAGGCGATAGACGCTGGTGGTAAATTCATACAGGGTAGTCTCGATGCTCGCAACGCGTCGGATCTGGAGCTACGCCTCGAAAAAATGGAAATGGACCTGGTCAAGTACAGGGCCAAAGAACACGGAGTCGATCTTTTTGGCAGGAACAAGATAGGCCGTCGTGATCTGATCAATTTTTCGTTTTACCTGGAGCAGTTAACCCGCGCCGGAGTACCAATACTGGAAGGTTTGGCTGACCTGAGAGATGGTGAGGAAAACCCCACTTTTCGGGATATTATAACCGGCGTCATCGAAGGCATCGAGGGTGGAAATTCATTTTCGCAGGCACTTGGACTATATCCCAAAATATTTGACGATGTTTTCGTCAGCCTGATTAAGGTTGGTGAGCGTAGCGGTAAAATGAGCGAAGTTTTAATTGACATCACCAGTACCTTAAAATGGCAGGACGAGTTACTCGCCAAGGCCAAGAGCATAATGACTTATCCCGCCGTCATGGGTAGCCTCGTAGTTTCCGTGGTGTTAGGTATGATGATTTTTATAGTGCCGGATATCATGCAGGCAATTGTAGGTATGGGAGGAGAAATCCCGCTAGAAACTCGCGCCCTGATGGCAGTTTCTAATTTCCTCGTTCATTACTGGTACCTGGTGATTTTTGGACCAATCGTAATAATTTTTGTGCTCAGCTATTTTTATAAAACGAGCAGTAAGGCCAAGTTTAAAATGGACGGGCTTTTTTTGAAGATATGGTTGATCGGGCCGATTAGCGAAAAAATAAAAATCTCCAGGTTTTCAAGATATTTTGCCTTGATGTTTGCCTCGGGCATTACTGTGCTCGATGCAATTGATTTGAGTAAATCTGTGGTCGGTAATTCTGTTCTGGAAGATGGTATCGATAGAGCCTGGCAGCAAATTTCAGAGGGTGGAAGCATTAGTGAAAGCTTTAAAAATATCGGAATTTTCCCTCCGCTGGTAATCCGCATGTTGCGCGTAGGCGAATCCAGTGGGCAGATGGACAAATCTTTGAGTAATGTGAGTTATTTCTTCGATCGCGATATCAGCGATAGCATTGAAAAAATGGAGCCAATCATTCAGACCGGGATGATGGCAACAATCGGTGTCGTCGTTTTATGGTTGGCGATGTCGGTGCTGGGACCCATTTACGATACGATCGGATCGATCGATTACTAGTGGTGATTAAATGAAAAGAGTCCTTTATTTCACAGGGTATCGAATGGTCGCGCAGGAATGGTCCGGGCGTAAGATCGAAAGCAGTGTCTATTTCGAGCCCGACGAGCAGGGCCTGGATTTATTCAGTGCTTATTTGGATTCATTCAAGCAGGAACCAGTGAGATTAATGGTTGATTTAATCGAAGAAGAATTTCGTCAGGTAAAAATACCGCTGTTACGAGGTTCGGATCGAAAGGCCATTTTGAAAAGGAATTATGCCAAGTATTTTCGTAATTCGAAGTACAGGTTTGCCATCTCGCAGTCAGTCGAGAAAAAAACCCGCAAGGAAGAAAATGTACTGTTAATGGGGTTGACCAACCAGTATTTACTAGACCCCTGGTTAAAAATTATCGAAGATACGCGCACTCCGCTATCAGGAATTATTAGCCTGCCGCTGGTGTCACAGGATTATATCGGTGAACTCGAGTCCGAAAACAACGCGGTAATCCTGGTCAGTCAGCAAGTTCCCAGCAACCTGCGCCAGTCCGTTTTCGTAAACGGCAAACTCATTCTCAGCCGCCTGGTGCCGATAGCCAGTTTTTACCAGGGTGATTATGCGGCCGACGTCATACGTGATATTGAATCTACGCAACGATATTTAGTCAGTCAGCGAATCGTCGGAGGTGCTGACAGAATTTCCATCCACATATTCACCAATAAACGACACTTCGATAAACTTAAAATTAAATGTACTGCTGAGAACTATGCTGATTTCAAAATTCACGCGATCAACGAGATATTAAAAAAAGAAAAAATAGAACTGTACGACGACCAGGATTTTAGTTCGGGGCTTTTTTGTTACCTGGCCAGCAAGAAAATATCGGTTAATCATTACGCAGTACCTGAGGAAAGGAAGTACTACCAATACCACCTGACTAATTTCTTTCTAAAGTTTGCCAGTATCGCCATTTTTTCCATAGGTATTGGCCTGGCATCAACTAGCCTGGTAGAGGGCTGGATTTACAACAACACCGTAATCGAAACTAATTTAATCGAACAAAAATACAAGTCGAAATACAACCAGCTCAGTGAAAATATTATTGATTCGACAACTTCAACAACAAGCATGCAGAATGTTGTCAAACTCGTCGGCCTCATGCAGAAGAGATATATAAGTGACCCGGAAGAACTGCTTTCGATGGTGAGTCGTGAAATATCGTTATTTCCCGACATTCGGGTAAATAATGTCGAATGGTTTACTTCTAAATTTGCCGATGCAGTTTCCGCCTCAAATGTAAGCTGGGGCAAAGGTAAGAGAAAAAAGAAAAACTCGGGCAATAAGAAAAATTTTCTTGCTAACGGCTTTTTCGAAATCGCCGTTGTGCGTGGACAAATCCTGAACTTCGATGG
>JBGUEB010000212.1:0-6224 GCA_041821565.1 Gammaproteobacteria bacterium
AGGATCAGCGCGAAACGCTCGTAGTTCGACATGCCCCCACCCGCTCGGTCGCTGCCCCGCCCCTTGAATCGGCCGGCGGAGCCACGATCCTGAGGGCTCCGCATGGCCCCCCGGCGGGCGCCGGCAGCGCGTCCACAGGAGCGAATTTCCTTATTGGCATCCGTGATGCTGTTTTTACTTAAGTCAATCGTGACCATGTTTTAAATGTCCCGGGTGCAGGTTCTGTAGAATCGATCGATTGGCCTGGAAATAAGCGATTCAGGCTGACCTCTTCCGAAGCGATAGCAATCATCTCATCTGTTTCGAATAAAACCATTGGCTTTGCCGCTAAATGATCTTTTGCATAACCGATTTCGGTTGGTGTTGAAACCAGGAACGAGAAAGTACCATCCAGATCTTCGATCGCGGTTTCCAGAACGCTATCCAGAGTTTCACCCTGCTCCAGCTTATCAGCGAGATAAACCGCAACCAGTTCGCTGTCGTTATCGGTATGGAATGCGAAACCGCGACGTTCCAGGCGGCGACGCATTTTCCAGTAATTGGTAATCTGGCCATTATGAACAATCGCAATATCTTCGAAACCGGTAGCCCAGAAAGGATGCGCAGCTTCGGGCCGAACCGCGGACTCGGTAGCGAGACGAACATGGCCAATCCCATGGGTGCCCTTGATTTTGCCAACGTTATAGGTCGCATCTACCTCGCGTGCGGTGCCATCGTCTTTGATGAGGTCGAGTGTGTGACCGACCGAAACCAGTTTTGCCTGGTCTTCGATATCTTTCGTGAAATCGAGCAGATCGCCATCAAAATTAACCGCAATCTGGTAGGAACAGCCGACTGAATGTTCGCTGTCAATAGTAGCGCCGTGTTTGGTGAGCAATGTCGCGATATTTTCAATCGCTTTTTTTCTCGCCGCTTCATCCGTGGGAACAATGAAACGCAACTGTAAGAGATCTTTTTTATCTCCGTACAACGCGAATCCAGTACTATCCGGACCACGATGCTGGCAGCCATCGAGCATATTGATAAGCGTCTTACCAATCTCGTGTGAACCCGCCTGTTTGTACAAAACACCCGCTATACCGCACATAATAAGGTCTCCTAAAAACACCCATTCAACCAGGAATGAATAGCCTACTAGAGGCTCTATTTTCTGTCAACTGTTGTGAAATATAGTTTCCTGACAGGAAACAATCGCGGGGATCAAGATTCCGAAGATTGCGATACAATGATTGAAAGATATCGGCAGGGAAGCTCTAGTATCTCATCGGGTCCGTGCGATGCCTCGGCGTCAAAGAATAGCGAGTCACCCGGTTCCAACAGGTAAGTTTTATTTGCATGTCGGTAAGTCACCCTGCCTTCCAGCATATAGATAAACTCAGTGCCTGCATGCTGAAATACCGGGAAAACCTCGGACTTGTCGGATATGGTAATCAGATAGGGTTCAATCGTGTAAGGTTTGCCGATAGTGTGCCCTAATAACTGGTACTGATGCCCTGCATAAGAACCACGTCGTTCGATCGGCAATCCCTCCCCGGCCTTGATATTGGTGACATCACGCTGCTCTTCATAGCCCCGAAAAAGCGATGTCACTGGCACATGCAGAGCATTGGCGAGCGCGTTCAGGGTTGCCAAGGATGGTGATGTCAGTCCATTTTCGATTTTCGATAACATGCCCGAGGATAATTGCGCCTGTTTGGCCAGGTTCGCGACCGTCATATTCAGGCGTTTACGTAAGGTCCTTACCTGCCGACCAATAGCTACTTCGAGTGCTTTTACCGAAGTATCCTGATTCTCCGGGGGGCTACTGTCATAGCCTTTTGTTTCATTTGTTTTCTCGGGTATATCCATGCTCACCTGAATTAATTCCTGGCAGGATCAAAGCATAGCAAACAATCTTCTCGCTGCGTAAGCCTGGGAGTCGCTATTTTCAACCGCCAATTATGATAGCAAGCAACAGGCGAGTTCAACTTACGATACAAGCTCCCCGTTTATTCACCATCAAAGTTTTTTAACCCAGGTTCTTGCCTGGTACAGGCACAGGGTACACAACACACAGATAGTTATTACAGCCAGGATATCTGCACCCGCAAATCCCCAAAATTCCGACATAGTTATCTCCCCTATTTAAATACTCAGCCGATGTCGTTTAAAGCAGTCCGGTTTCAACCATTCTTTTGCGCCCGAATGGTGACAACTTGAATTTAACCAGAACCTTGCCCGCGCCAAAATATTCGCCATCATCAAGCCGATCTTCGACTTCCTCTAATAATGCGCCCGAAAACAGATCGGTAAGACTGGCGCGGATCTCTCCGTGCCAGTAAGCACCCGAATGCTGATACTCCGCTAACACTTTTTGCGCAATTTCGTAATCCCACAATCCATCCCTGTGTTCATCCAGCAGGTGCAGGAGATATCCTTTCATGTGCAATTTTCCCATTAGCCATTGTCCACGGAAAGATCGCCGCTACGTATCACTTCAAGCATCTCGGCTTTTTCTGTAAACATCACAAAACCACCCAACACGGTCAACGCCAAACTGATCAGGAAATGCCACTCGGGAGGGCTGAGGGTAAAAATGGATAGAAAAATTACCGCGAATACTCCGTACAGGGCGGCTATGGCCTGCCCTCTTCCAACACCAATCAGCGGAAAGGATTTATACCAGGCTACATAACAGAAAGCGAAGCTGGCCCCAGCCAGAACTATCCACAACATCGCCGAGAAATTGAATGTCGCCAGGATCAGGCTAAAAACCTCAGCGTCAGAAAACAGTGCAATCGCAGGCAGGATTAGAACAATCCAGTAAAAAACCTCGGCGCTAAACCTGATAGTAATGCCTACATCAGGATCGCTGACATCCAGTGCACGCCCTGCGATCGCACCTTCTGCACCCCAGCCGACAGCCGCCATAAGCCCACCAACATAGCCGAGCCAGGCACCCCCGTCTGGATTTGAAAGCTCAGCGAGCAGGCCTGGCGCAAAAATCGATACCCCACCCAATAAAATCATGCCAATTCCGATTGCTGCGCGCTTGCTGATTCTCTCGTGATACCAGAACCTGGCCAGGGTCGCGCCAACCACCGGATACATCAGTGCTGCAATTGCTGCAAAAATTGGCCCCACGTAGCCAATCGCCAGATACGAACCGAACAATGCACAGGGCCCACCAAAAATACCCCCTAAGCAGTACCATTTCGATATGCGCACCTGTCGGACTGTACGAGCGTACTCACCCCATTTCTCGAGAACGCCTAACCACACAAACAAAAAAAATAGTACTGCCAACGAACTGATCGCGGTTATAACGGCGGCAGCGAGCAAAAACTCCCTCTGTCCACCCGACCCCATATCGACGAAGGGTGCTTCATACCAGACAGCGGTACCTGGTACATACCAGGCACCCCACAGAACCGCGCACCACAGTGCCCAGTAAAATCCCCATCGCACACTATGTGTACGATATTTTTCCCTGGCAATTTCAAGTGCTTCCATAACCGTTCCATCAAATATCAATTACTCGAAATGATTTTGTAGTTCATCGGCGATATCAAAGATATCGGCGACCACGCCGTAACGTGCGATGCTGAATATGGACGCTTCCGGGTCGGTGTTTACGGCAATGATATTGGGAACGTGTTTCATACCCGCCATGTGCTGTACCGAGCCGGAGATCCCTAGCGCGAGGTATATCGAGCAGCTACTCACGGTTTTTCCCGACTGTCCGACCTGGCGAAACTTAGGCAACCAGCCGTTGTCAGCAATTGGCCGTGAACAGCCGAGGGTGAAATCCATGGTCTCGGCCAGCTCGGCGAATTGTTCGACGTTGTCTTCATCTGCGATGCCGCGACCAATGGACAACATGTACTCCGCCTGGGTGATATCGACTTCGCCGCCACTTTCCGGCTCGATATAGCTTTCGTGCCTGCTGCGCGGTGTCACCGACGATGCTTCGAAGCTGCTCTGTTGCGGACTACCGCTTGCTTCGATGGGCTTAAAGGTATTGCCACGCACCGTCAGAAGCACTGTGTCTCGACCGGGGAAATCAACATCTACGTGGACCTTTTCGGCATAGGCAGCGCGAGTCGCGATCAATTCATCGCCTTCATAGCGAATACCGAATACATCACTTGAATAACCAAACCCACCCCTATTGGCAAGCACCGGTGCGTAACTCCATGCATCGATGCTATGCGGCGCAAGTACCAGTGTTGGTTGACGCTGTTCGATCAGCGCAAGTAAAGTCGATTCAAATACATCACTTTGAAATTCGGCCTGCTCAGATTTGATCGTAACTATTTCATCGACTCCAGCCACTGACAAAGATGTCACGAAAGACTCCGGGGATTGGGCAATGATGCACACGGCTACCGACTGGCCACCACTTTCCTTCAGTCCTATTGCGGCGGCAATACATTCGAGGCTTGCCGCGACCAGTTCACCACGACGTTGCTCGGCTATTACGAGTATCTCATTCATTACGCTTCCCCCTGTAATTCTTTGATGATTTCGGCAACGCGTGCGCCCTGCTCTGCCAGGGTACCCTCGATCAGTTCGGCCTGGCCTTTCTCAGGTATATACATACGACGTACCCGGGAAGCTGAACCCGCCTCACCGACATCTTCGTCGGACAATCCGAGGTCGCTGTGACTGAGTTCTTCTACCGGTTTGGCCCTGGCCTGTTTGATACCGCGGAGTGAGGCATAACGGGGTTCGTTGATGCCAAGTTGAATAGTCAGTACCGCCGGGCACTGTACTGTGATTACCTCTTCGAGGCCTCCTTCCAGTTCGCGATGTACCTGTACACTGCTCGAACCTGGCTGGTAATCAAGCTTTGACACCACCGCCACCTGCGGCCAGCCAAGATGGCTGGCAACGCTAACCCCGGTCTGCGCAAACCCGTGATCGGAAGCCAGCGTACCAGCAAATACCATATCGACCTGTTCACGCTCGGCGACACGGGCGATAACCCGCGCTATAGCTAACGGGTCGGAATTCTCCAGGGCATCATCCCACACGCGAATGCCGCGTTCACCGCCCTTGGCAAGGCATTTGCGAATGCCATCTTCCGTTTCTTCCGGGCCGATGGTAAGCGGGATAATTTCAACATCGTCGCCATACTCTTCATGCAGTCGCAGTGCTTCTTCCCAGGAATAATCATCCCATTCGTTAAGTTCATGTTCGAGATAGTCGGGGTCGACATCGCGACCATCATCGCGTAGCTCGAAGTCTTCGTCGAGTACGCTCACCTGTTTCACAGGTACTAATATTTTCATTTTTCATATACCTCTGGTGTTACCCTGTAATTACGCCTGCCTGTTTCGTAGAGCGCAAAAAATCTTTATTGATCAGCCCCGCAGCGCGATGCCAACACATAAACCGCGCTAAATCTAACCTGTGCTTCCGGATCGGTGGTCAGTTCCCACAGTTCCTGCTCAGTCAGTGCCGGATGCCGGCAAAGCAACGCCCGGTTGAGTGCGTACGGATCTTGCAGAAATTCATTTAATACCTCCAGTGGTGCCTGCGGGTTGAGGATCACCGCCCGGCGCACGTCTCGATTGCCATGCCCTGCAATTTGCCTCAACAGTTTTTCGGGAGTCTTCAGATTACGGCCTAGACCAGCCAGTACATCCACCGAATCGTCAGCCGACAGCTGTTGAATAGTGCTCTGATCCAGATCGGCTCGAATCGCAATACCGGCGCGTACCCAATATTCCGGATCGGTCGCCAGTTGCCAGCATAGTTCGGTTGGTATTAATGGGTTGCGTGCCACGCCCCGGCGCACTTCGATCTCGGCATCCTTTGCGAGTTTTTTCAACACAGGCTCCGGAGTAGCGGGATTACGTGCAAGCCAGCGACGCACCCAGCTATCCTCATCAAGGCTGAGCTTGTTAAGCAATTCCTCATTGAGTCCGGTTTTGCGCGCCAGTTCCCGACGCACGCGCCGGGCCGGTTCATCGGCCTGCGATACATTCACCGCAACCAGCTGGCGTAACGCTGCGACACGTACCTGCGATTCGCTATCCGCCAGTAACTGCAACAACTGGGTATCCGATAGTTTTGTATTGGCAGCGGCCTTACGCCGCAGCAACACCACATCGCTATTCAAGGCGATGTTCAAAAACTCCGATGGACAATTGCGGTGACTGGCGATTTCGGCGTGTAAATAGACTTCGTCGTGGGCTTGCCACAGGCTGGCCAGGAAGCCTGCATCAGCCTGGGGGCTT
>JBGUEB010000213.1:0-6217 GCA_041821565.1 Gammaproteobacteria bacterium
ATCTCGGGTAAGCCGCCCGGCACCATCGAGTGGGAGTGATAACGCCGACGGGGCAGGCAAAAGACGATGCGTTCTGGATGCAGCAAGCGCTCGAACAGGCAGAGCTGGCGGCGGCGCGAGACGAAGTGCCGGTGGGTGCGGTCCTGGTCGATAAAACAGGAGAACGCATTGCCGTCGGACACAATCAACCCATCGCTGCGCACGATCCGACAGCGCATGCGGAAATTATGGTTTTACGCGAGGCGGCCCATCGTCTGCAAAACTATCGTCTTCCTGACACCACCCTGTATGTCACCCTGGAACCCTGCACCATGTGCGTAGGGGCGCTGGTACAGGCCAGGGTTGGACGCCTCGTATATGGTGCCACGGAGCCCAAAACCGGCGCTATAGAAAGTGCGCATCGATTGTTTGAAGAAGGCCAGTTCAATCATTATCCGGAAGTTCAGGGCGGTGTCCTGGAATCTGCCTGTTCGGCATTGATGAGTGCATTTTTCGAACAAAAAAGACGACTCAAAAAAATCAGGCAATCTGAATAACCGAGCAAGTCAGTGACTGGGTGCGATAGGCCTGAAAATGCGTTCGGGTTCATCGTCGCGGGCGAAGACACCTGATTTCGCCTTTAAATCCGAGGCTACCAGGTAGTCGTAATATTTTCGGATATTTTCAACATATATGACTGGTTCCCAGCCCCGCGCATATCCATATTTAGTCGATTTGTACCATTTCTTTCGCGCTAGCAAGGGCAGACTTTTCTTCACGTCTATCCATTTATCCGGGTCTCCACCATTGCTTGCGGTAATCTTGCGAGCGTCTTCAAGATGGCCAAAGCCAACGTTATAAGACGCGAGTGCAAACCAGGTCCGGTCCGGCTCGCTGATATGATCCGGTACGCGTTGGTGTACACGGACAAAATATTTTGCGCCGCCGCGTATGCTTTGTTGCGGATCCAGCCTGTTTTTCACTTTCATTTGTTTGGCAGTAGCCTGTGTTAACATCATCAACCCGCGTACCCCGGTAGGTGATACCGCGCGCTCATTCCATAGCGACTCCTGGTAGCCAATCGCCGCGAGCAGGCGCCAGTCTATATTGTGAATCTGGGATTCCTGCTTGAACAAGGCCTCGTAGGAGGGCAACCGGTTACGCATATGCAGGGTCAGGGTTTGAATATCGGAATAGCTGAACTGTGCAACATGGCCGTAGTGCCTGTGAATCAATTGCTCCAGGCGCCCATCGGTTTTGATAACCGTGAAAAAATCTTCAATGGCCAATGCCAGGCTGTTGTCTTCGGCGTGATTGAAGGCCCATCGTAGTTGTTTTGGTCGATCCACTTCGAAGCCGATCCTAAGCTCTGGAAAAAATCGTCTTTGCAGGGAAATCTCGTGTGAGTCGGCGAGGGCGTAATCGATCTTGCCGTATTCGACTTGTTCAATCAATTCCTCGCTGGCTATATCGTCAGATTCGATCCAGGTCAGGTCCTGGTACCTGCGCTGTAGTTTGCGCAAAAGTTTGGCCTGGCTGCTACCGCTGATCACTTTCAAAGTTCCACCGCTGAGGTCGTCTATTTTCCCTGGTCGTTCGACAGTACCCTTGCGAAACAGAATCTGGTTCGTCACCTCGTAGTATTCGGGGCCATACAATACCGCGTTGCTGAAACTGGATTCATTCCTGGAGAGTCCGGCCGCAATAATATCACCACTTCCAAACAATAATTCAGGGTAAAGGTCGGCAAAATGGGAAACCGTAATAAACTTTGCCTCGACGCCAATAAATTTTCCAAACCAAAGGCCCAATTGATACTCGAAGCCGCTGGTTTCGTTGACATCCTGGTAATAGGTAGAGGCGCTATTCAGGGTGAGAAACCTGACGTATCCTCGATCCTTGATAGTTTCCAGTTGGGTGAGGGTTTTTTGAGTGACGTTGGGATAAACGATCAGCATCAGTATCACTATCACGGCGCCGACGACACCGGATATCAACTGAATTCTGTGGGCACGGGGCGAAAGTTCAACCATCTAATTTTCTATTAAAGCTATATAGAAAGTTTAGAGGGCGGGAGAAAAAAGTGTTTTTTATTTGTAAAAAGCCCGCAACAGGGTCGCCCAGGGTGCTAATTCCTCGTAAAGACCCATTCTTCCTCGCTGGATAGAGAGGAGTTATAGCTGTAATCCTCACCATTGAACTGCCTGAGCGCTTCAACCTGGGTGATTTCTTCGTCGATAATATACCTGGCCATCAAACCACGGGCTTTCTTGGCGAAAAATCCAATCACCTGATATCGGTCCTGATGGTAGTCCTTGAATACCGGCGTAACAATCTGACCCTTGATGGCTTTAGCTTTGACCGATTTGTAATACTCGATAGAAGCCAGATTGATCAATACCCTGGATTCCATTTGCTTCAACTCGCTATTGAGCGCTTTGGTGATGCGCATATCCCAGAACTGGTACAGGTTATTACCCTGATCAGTTTTCAGGCGCGAGCCCATTTCCAGGCGATAAGCCTGCATTAAATCCAGCGGACGCAACAAGCCGTAAAGCCCGGATAACACGCGTAAATGATTTTGCGCAAACTGAATATTTTCGGAAGTCATGCTGTCGGCATCGAGACCGATATAGACATCACCACGAAAAGCAAACAGAGCCTGCTTGGCATTGTCCGGGGTAAAAGGCGTTTTCCATCGTCGATTGCGTTCAACATTGAGATCCGCGATGTTGTTGCTAACCTTCATTAAACTGGATATATCCGAACTCGATAGATCCCGCAGACGCCGATTTAATTTGCGTGACTGGGTTAAATGTGCCGGTTGGGTAAACTCGTCGGTAGGGGCAGGGGACTCATAGTCGAGTGTCTTGGCGGGTGATATTATGGTTAACATGAAAGCCTGGTTAAAAAAAGGAAACATGTTACCAAAAATACCGGATGATTTAATCTAATTCCTTTATGCTTATTGATCGAATTGTTTGCATTTGGCCAGCGCTTTTTAAAATACCACTAAATAATTTCACTAAAAACCCGAAAAGAGTCCTGATATGCGTGTTTTTCGATTACTGGGTTACCTGATTGGTGGCCTGTTCACCGCTGCTATCGTCATAATTATTATTGCGTCCAATATTGACTATGGTCGCTACAAAACCGATTTAGAGTTATTCGCCTCAAATACGCTGGGACGTGAATTTGTAATAGACGGGCCATTGCACCTGACCCTCGGTCGGTCTATCCGATTTAGCGCCGAGCAGGTCCAACTGGCATCGACCGACTGGAGTTCGGAACCAGGCATGGTCAGTGTCGGTCGGTTAGAGGCAAGTCTGAACCTGTGGTCATTCATAAACGGACCCATTTTAGTCGAGTCTCTCAGGCTGGACGACCTGCGAGTCAGCTTGGAACAAAACGCGGCGGGTGCCAACAACTGGGACTTCGATGACGAGGAAGACGAGGCGTTAACCGATAATGGCCCGGCTGCTCGACCCAGTCTCCCGGTATTGCTGGATAATGTTTCGATTAATAACCTGGTGCTGGTTTATCTAAGTCCGGGCCTTACCAAACCTCAACAGTTTGTCGTCGACCAACTGCTGATTAACATATTTGAATCTGAACAATATCAACTGACGTTAGGAGGCAGTGTCAACCAGGTACCGATAACACTAGATATGACTGCTGGGGACATATTTGAGCTCACCGAGTTTCGCAACCTGGACGCCAGGCTGTCAGGTCATGTCGGCGAGATTGGATTTGATGGCCGGGTGAGATCGGTTGATTTACTGAATCCCAGCCAGCCAGTTGCCGCTTTAAAACTCACTGGCCCCAGCATCGAGTACCTGACAGACATCCTGCTGCTTAAAAGAATCACGACAGGTCCCTTGAACCTGGAACTAAACATGGCGCCAGATGGTGAAAACGTGAAACTGGATTTAATCGGTGAGATTGGCGAATTCAATTTGCGAGCCGACGGCCAGTTTAGCGATTTACAGGACCTGGAAAATGTTGGTTTGCAGCTTAGCGCCAACGGTCCCGATACTGGCAGGATAGCGAAAATTTTTGGTGTGGCTGGTGTTCCGAATGAAGCGTTTAATATCACTGCCGGTTTGCACCGGTCTGGCAAGGAACTGGTGATCGAGCAGGCCAGGTTTACGCTCGGCGATACCCATCTCGACCTGAAAGCACGCTTTGGCGATTTTCCCTCCCGGCATGATGCAAAGCTGAATCTGCGAATCGAGGGCCCGGATATCGACAAATTTGGGGGCCTGCTGGCGCTTCCCGGTCGTCTTCAGGGGTCTTTTAACATGAATGCCGAGATTACCCCCTTGAAAGCTGGTGGTGCGAGCGTCTCTTCAAGCGGTGAGGTGGGTAGTATTAATTTCACAGTGGACGGTGACATCACCGATGACGACAAACTTCTGGGTTCGAAAGTGCAGGTTTATTACCGGACTCCTGATCTGCGCATAATCACAACTGCCCTTGGTATCGACGATGCGCCCGCCGTTAGCACTGAAGGTACTGCTTTACTAGAGCCGGTTGCTGATGGAATTTCTATCAAAGACGGATCCATAAGCATCGATAAAGACCAGTTAAGGTTCAACGGTATAGTAGCTATGAAGCCACCAGGTATCGGTACTAATCTTGAATTCGAATCTGTGGTTCAGGACCTGAGGGCCACGTTATCCGGGTTTGGCGTAGACCCCGGGCAAATTCCAGCTGAAAAGTTTACCGTTGCTGGCCGCGTAATTGGCGGAGATAAGGGTATCCAGTTAAAAGATACGCGGGTCTCTCTGGCAAGTTTAAAGGGCAAGCTGAGTGCTAAAATTTCGGTGCCGGCAGTAGTCGATGATAGTCAGCTAAGTTTCCGGATTGACGGCGACAACCTGGCCGAGTTATTGCCTCCAGAGGATGCATTTCGGGCTCTGGACAAGCCATTCAGCATCAGTGGGACTGCCAGTCTTCAACATAATATCGCCAGCATTCCAGACTTGCAATTTGACATCGGTGAGTCACGTGTCAGGGCCGAGCTTGAGATCGGTCTTGATTCTGATTTGCAATCGGCACGGATAAAAATTGAAGGAAGCTCTCCCGACATATTTGTGTTGACCCCGGATACGGCAAAATATGTCATTCCTGCAAAGGCGCCGGCCAGCATCGAATCTCGGCTAGAGTGGAAGAATGGCCTGCTTTCAATCGAAAAGTTTCATTTAAAACTTGGCAAGGGCAGGTTCGAGATTTCAGGTAGTATCGAAGGGCCTCCCAATTTTGACCGAACTGATCTTGATTTTGATCTGCAGTTTGCTGATATCCACAACATCAGCCCGCTCGTGGGCCGCGATCTACCGCATGAAGCGGCAAGCATGACATTTCACCTGGTGGGAGATGCGGATGCAATTAAAGTTGATGATTTTTCGGGCAAAGTCGGTGCGAACGATATCAGTGGGACTGCCGTGTATCGCAGTGGCGACAAGCCGGACCTTTCGATTAAGCTGGCATCGAGTTACCTCAATCTCTCGACATTTTTGCCCGTCGAGGATCAGGTGGAAGAGGTCCAGGATGAGCCTGGCAACCAACAGCAGCATAAAGAGGAAGTCGCGCCGCAAAAGGACCTGATTGATGTGTTGGAGAATGAGGGTACCCCGGCACCTGTTACCAATGAGCGCGTGATTCCAGATACGCCACTACCATTTCATCTGCTACGGGCATTTAACGCCAGGGTCGAATTGAGCCTGGCCGAAGTTGATTTGCAGCCACACAGTTTTCGGGATATCCAGATAATCGGAACGCTCACCGATGGCGGGGTCAACATTAATCCGTTCGTCCTGCACGGTCCGGACGGCGGCAAGCTCGACGGGAAACTAATGCTGGAGCCGTTACAGAATGGCGCAAAATTAAGCATGCGAGTGTTTGGTGAAAACCTCAAAATCGGCTTGCCAGCAGAGACTGTCGGGGATCTTGGAAAGTTGCCACGCTACGATCTCCAGCTCGCGTTCGTGACTGAGGGTAGTACACCCAGGGAAATGGCCGCAGTTCTGAACGGGTACATGAAGTTGACCGGCGGTGAAGGCCGGATCAAGAGTGGTAATATGCAATTACTCACCCAGGATTTCATTTTCGAGGTATTGAGCAATGTTAATCCGTTTATGAAGGATGACCCGTATCTTAATCTGAAATGTACCGCCGTGCTGGCTAGCTTCGAAGATGGGCAGGTTGTCGAAAAAACGGTGCTAGTTGTGCAAAG
>JBGUEB010000214.1:0-6213 GCA_041821565.1 Gammaproteobacteria bacterium
CTGTAATATAGCTATCGGTATCTGGTCGTACCAATGATAAGCATAAAATGAGCCTATCGTCAGGATTAAAACAGGCATAAGGCTTTAAACATTTTCATGCTGACGTTTTATTCATGGCCCGTGGAAACTTGGTCAATCGCATGGTTTAGCGGTGGAATTATCTAAGGCTTCATTATCCACCTTTCCGGGAATAAGTGAATCGGCAATAAAAGTGTGGGTATTTCACTTTTTTGTTGATCGTGATGCGCGCGTGAATGCAGGGGTAGGAACGTGATATCCTGTTATTTAATCTACACAAGAGGGTAGTAATCCATGAAAAACACAATTTTTACTGTAGTACTTGGTGTCTGTACACTCATAGCTGCACTGGTGGCGAATGCCGATGAAAGGCCAATGGGCTTTTTTGTCACCAGCGTGGGAATGGGTAATGGTGCCGATCTGGGTGGTCTGGAAGGTGCGGATGCCCATTGTAAAAAACTCGCTTCCGCCGTCGGTGCTGGAGATCGCGACTGGCGAGCTTACCTGAGCACCGAAGAACCAAAAAAGCGGGGCGTATCTGCGCGTGCCAGAATTGGCAACGGTCCCTGGTATAACGCTCGCGGTATCCTGATCGCTACCAACCCCACCGACCTGCACCTATACAATAAAACCATCACGCTCGAAACTGCACTGGACGAATCTGGTAATCCTATCAAGGGTCGCTACGACAAGCCTAACGAGCACGATATTCTAACCGGGTCTCAGGACGACGGCACGCCTTACTTCCCAGACGACAAGGATCACACCTGCAGTAACTGGACTAGCAGCGGTGAAGGCAGTGCACAGGTCGGCCATCACGATCGACATGGCGGCGGCAACCCTTCCTGGAGTTCTGCGCATGCTACTCGCGGCTGTAGCCAGGCAGGTCTGGCGAGTACGGGCGGTGCTGGTAAGTTGTACTGTTTTGCCGCGGACTGAACCCTGACAACCCAAATCTGGATATGCCACTGAGTCGGGGTGGCACATCCAGTTGCGATAGCTAGCCCGAATATTGCACGAAGGCGGCACTTATATTGAGGAATAATTTTATTATTCAAAGGCTTATCTTCGTTCCCTTCATGCAACATGCGGGCTAGCGAGCTGGTTTGGAATCGTCCAGTGCTGTTTGCAGCGCGTGCTCCTGTTTGTACAGTCGTTCCTGCTCCCTGGCAAGCTTGAGGCGCTGCCTTACTTCATGGGGAATTGCATCTGTTTGCAGGTAACCGAAGTTTAGATGTGTGAAGGCCTCTACTAATTGTCGTGCCGCTTCTGCCTCGGCTTGCCAGTAGTCGTAGAATTTCTCCAGTTTGCCGGTCGACATATCTGCGAGAGCAAGGATATCCTCAAGTCTGGCACTATCAGTCGTGACGAGATCGGGAGCATCGTTGATGATTGCTCTCACCTTCATGTCACTCATTTCAATTTACCTCTATTGGATTGTTTGCATTCAGAGCAGGGCGTCAATTTCCAGTAGAAAATTCCAGGTCGGTACCCTTTATCACTGTGCCTGCCCGAGTAAGGTAGTATCCCCGTTAGCATGCGGTGGCCAGATGTTCCCCGAATACCAGGCAGCACGAGGCCTTACCCCGTTGATGGTGGTTGGAACCGAGTAGTCAAAATCGCGAGGCATTTCCAACGATCCGTCAAGCAGGCATCCAAAATCGGTCAGGGTCAATTCGGCGAAAGTTGCTGCTTGCATGGCTTCGCCCCGATACTTCATTTCTCTTCGCAAAACGCGGTTTTTATTCATCGCGTAGGCCCATTTTGCCGGATTTAGCTCGATCAGTAGTACAATTTCCATGGGTAAAGTATTGACGAATTTGGTGTCACTGATAGTATTTTTCATGATTACCTCGTGTCACTGGTTAAATGTAACGAAACCGGATATTACAAATAAAGAAATCGCCTGGATATGCGATTTCTACGATTGGCGCGCCAAGATAAGCTAAAGGCATACAAAGACTGTTTACGGGGGATTTCTTGTCTCATCGAAGCTATTGAACCCAGGCATTTGGACCACTCAAGAGGGTTAATTTGAATATGACAATGTTTGTCCGATACATTTATTTGGTGCTTGTTGTTGCGGTGGTTGGCTGCACATCAACGCCTGAAATTATCCTTACTGGGGCCGATCAGGACAGGGTTCTTCTGGATCCGTCAGGAGGTCTTGATGATAGCTGGGAACACCAGGAGTTGGGGAGGGGAGAGACCACTTATACACAAACAATGAATCACCTTGGGACCACGATAATGGCCACCGGTAATCATTCTGCGTCGATACTTTATAAAGTGTTTGAGGGAATTGATTTGTCCTGCAATACGCTGCAATGGGACTGGTTTGTAGCGGAACTGCAGGAAACTTCTAATCTTCGGATTAAAGGTATGGATGATGTAGGGGCATCTATCATGGTGTCATTCGGGAACCCCGGGGCTTTCAGGGATAAGCCGGTACCGATATTAAAATATGTCTGGGCAAACGAAAATCATGTGGAAAACGATATTATTACCGGCCCATATCAAACTCGCTATGTTCGTACCATAATTGTGCGAAACGCTCCGCTAGCGCAGGATGCTCTGGTGCGGGAAAGGCGAAACCTGGTAACTGATTTTAACAATGCTTTCGGCAGGCCGCCTGGCGGAAAGATATACGCGATCGGCCTGTTCACCGATAACGATGATACCGGGGAGCCAGTCACCGCCCATTATGGTCCTGTTGTTCTAATCTGTGGTAGCAATGATAATTGATCTTTTTTGAGAAGCTCCCCTGGACCATACTAGAAATCTATACAGCTGCGATAATTCTCAGACCAGGCATGAACTATCCCAGTGCACCAGGCATCCCAGCAGGTCACCATAAGCCCAGGTCAGGGTGCCCATCGCAACGAAAATGAAGCCACAAATGCAGGTTCGAAGCTCCCCCATGTTATTTAAAAAAGCTGATTCATCGGATTGGTTGTGAATCCGCGGAGCGCTATCGCTGATCATACTATCCAGTATTAAGCCTAGCGGGTGTCGAGTGCTGAGTATTGCACCTATACTGACCATCAGTGCGCCGGAGCGTTGGAACCAGTGCCAGGCATCGGTATAGAAACTCGCCAGTAAAGAGATGCTGGCCAGTATTGCTGCTAGCAGAAATAGAAACCAGCTAGTGGTCAGCATCCATCGAAACGCGACAAGCACGTAGTGCCCCGAGACCCCGGGGCTGGCTATACCAGTTATTTGCGAACCATGCTGTTGTAGTTCCATGAATTGTTAGAGTGTCAGAGCAGGGCCTGAGTTCCCTGTGTTCATTTTTAATAAACAGTAGAAAGAAGATTATCATCGGAAGTGTCCATCAAGGCTGGGTATCAATTGAGTTCGACCCTATTTAATCATTTGCATATTTTTTTAAAGATATGGATACTTATCTACTATCAGTCCCTTGCACAAATGAATAACAACACCGTCCTATCACTGCCTGGGTGAGGGAAATGTATCGGGGACATCGACGGACTGCTTAGGTGGTGTTTTTATCGGGAAATTGTAAATCGAAACAGAAGCTGTGTATCGGTGACATTTTGTTTGATATTCCAGGCATCTTACAATGAGAACAAAAAATAATGAATCCTGATGATACTCGAGAACTGTTAGCCAACGCGGCGCGCCGGTCAGCGCATTACCTGGAAGGACTTGAGGATAGAATAGTTGCACCCAAAGCGGAGTCAGTAGACCGATTGATAGCGGCACTCGAGACTCCCCTGGCGGATGCGCCGACCGAAGCAGGGGAAATTCTCTCATTTATTGACGAATATGGGTCGCCTGCCACCGTTGCCAGTGCCGGCGGCAGGTATTTCGGCTTCGTCACCGGGGGGTCATTACCCGCTACTCTTGCGGCCCAGTATCTTGCCGCGGCCTGGGATCAAAATAGTTTTAGTTACCTGAGCTCTCCAGCGATAGCTGCATTTGAGGATGCGGCCCTGCGCCTCGTGAAACAGGTTCTGGAGCTTCCGCATGAAGCAGCCGGGGCTATTGTCACCGGCGCCACCATGGCGAACTTCACCTGCCTGGCGGCGGCACGGAACTGGGTATTAAATCAATACGACTGGGATGTCGACAGACAGGGCCTGTTTGCCGCACCGCCGGTGACGGTGATACTTGGCGAAGAAGCCCATGCGTCTCTTTACAAGGTCCTCTCCATGCTGGGACTGGGACGCGAGCGGGTGATCAGTGTGTCGGCCGATAAGCAGGGACGAATGCGGGCAGACGCATTGCCGGTTATTGAGGGCCCGACTATAGTCTGCATACAGGCGGGAAATGTTAATTCAGGTGCTTTCGACCCAGCCGCTGAGATCATCAAATGGGCACGGGATGCAGACGCCTGGGTTCATGTAGATGGCGCCTTCGGACTCTGGGCACTGGTGTCACCCGATCATGCCCACCTTGCCAGGGATTTTACAGCGGCTGACTCATGGGCAACGGATGCGCATAAATGGTTAAACGTACCCTACGATTCCGCGATTGCTATTACGCGCAATCAGCTGGCACTAAAACAGGCCATGTCGGTTAGCAGTTCCTATCTCCTGCCTACTGAAAATCGTGACGCCATCGACTATACGCCCGAAAATTCACGTCGCGCGCGCGCCATAGAAATTTGGGCAGCATTCAACTCGCTTGGTCGATCCGGCCTGGCCGACCTGGTGAATCGTAATTGTCGTCAGGCCAGAGACATGACCGACAGCTTGCGGAAGGCCGGTGTAGAAATACTGAACGATGTGGTTCTGAACCAGGTCGTGGTTAGTTTTGGTGACGACGACAGGACCAGGCAGGTAATCGCCGCGATTCAGGACGCCGGGGTATGCTGGTGTGGCGGTACCGTCTGGCAGGGTCGCGCTGCGATGCGCATCAGCCTGAGCTCCTGGGCAACCACTGACGATGATATAACGCGTTCTATCGACTCCATCCTTGAGGCCCATTTGCAGGCCTGAAATTCATTGATGCCCCGAGTGGAGAGACTGGCTATTACAAATCGATTTACGCATACTCTTAGCGAATAAACCCACAGCATGCAGGAGCCTGTTCATATGAGTGCCTTTCTTATAGTCGATACCGAAATTGAAAATCCTGACAAATACGAAGAATATAAAAAACTTGCCAAACCAATCGCTGAAAAATATGGCGGTACCTATCGTGTGCGTGGGGGCGAAATGGATGTTCGTGAAACGGACCTGTGGACGCCAACTCGAATAGTTATCATAGAATTCCCGGATATGGACAGCGCCAGGGCTTTCGTGGATTCAGACGAGTATGCACCGGTAAAACCCCTGCGTCGTGACAATGCTAACTGCACCCTGCTCATAGTTGAAGGTACTTAGCAAGCTTTTGTGGCAAACTACCCAACCTATACTGAATAAATTATACTGCTCGAGCGCCTGGCTGAAAGATTTCGACCTGAAAGCGCGGAGGTGATAGGCGAGGATGAAACGTAGGGGATTCGTTAAACTTTGTGCGTCGGCGCTTGCTGGCATTACCGCTAGTCCTGAGTCGCTGGCTGAAGGAATGCGCGAGGTACACGTCTACGAGCGTGTCAAACTGGTTAATGTTCAAAACCACGAGCCAGTAACTTCCTCCTCACTAGAAGAAGGTGAGACTTATCTGTTTCATTATCCATTCGTTACTACGCCCTGTTTTTTAATTAATCTGGGGCAACCCCTGACGCAAAAAATAATAATGCAAACCCGCGACGGTAAACCTTACCATTGGCCGGGTGGTGTCGGCCCCAATAGATCAGTAGTGGCTTTCTCGGCTATCTGCGCCCATCGCATGAGTCATCCGGCGCCTTCAGTGAGCTTTATTAACTACCGCCATGGAAAAACCAGCTACCGTAACCTGGACGATGAGGAGGTAGAGAACTCAAACGTGATCTACTGTTGTTCAGAGAAAAGCGTTTACGATCCCGCTCGTGGTGGGCATGTACTCGGTGGCCCGGCACCGCAACCCCTGGCTGCTATTGCGCTTGACTATGTAGAGGCGGAAGATCAATTTTATGCGATGGCAACCATCGGTGGGGAAATGTTTGATCGCTACTTTGAAACCTTTGGTGATCGCCTGATACTCGATCATGGGCGTCTCGATATTCGCCGCGAATCGAGTGATGTTACCGATTTAATGCGACTCGATGATTACAGTGCCAACAAGATATTGTGCTAAGGGAATATA
>JBGUEB010000215.1:0-6179 GCA_041821565.1 Gammaproteobacteria bacterium
TTCTCGATATTTTCGCGCAACGAGCGCGCAGCTTCGAGGGCCAGTTGCAAGTGGAACTCGCGCAATTACGACATATGTCGACTCGCCTGGTTCGTGGCTGGACACATCTGGAGCGCCAAAAGGGTGGCATAGGCCTGCGAGGACCTGGAGAAACCCAACTCGAAACCGACCGACGCTTGCTCGGTAAACGTATCAAGTACCTGAATAATCGCCTGGCCAAGGTTTCGCGGCAACGCGAACAAAGTCGGCAGGCGCGCAAAAAGGCCGATGTGCCCACGGTTTCCCTGGTCGGTTATACCAACGCTGGCAAATCAACCCTGTTCAATGCACTCACTGAATCGAGCGCCTACGCGGCTGACCAGCTGTTTGCGACGCTCGATCCGACTTTGAGAAAGCTTGAGATCGATAGCGACCTGTCCATTATTCTGGCCGATACGGTAGGATTTATTCGTCACCTGCCACATGACCTGATAGCTGCTTTTCGTGCGACCCTGCTCGAAACCCGCGAAGCTGACTTGATTTTGCACATAGTCGATTGTGCAGACGATAATAAGCATGAAAAAATGTTAGCGGTTGACCAGGTATTAGAGGAAGTAGGGGCTGCAGAAGTGCCCCAGCTCATTATTTATAATAAGATCGACTTACCCGGTTTTAAGCCAAGAGTCGACTATGATGAACAGGGTAAAGCCTCCCGGGTCTGGGTATCGGCAATTACTCGGCAGGGGTTTGATGAATTGCTCGAAGTTCTGCATCATCGGTTTAGAGATGACAAAGTCCGCTGCTGCCTGGCACTACAGGCGGCCGAGGGCGATATCAGGGCATTTCTATACACTCAGGGTGTCATCGAAACCGAAAATTTCGATAATAATGGCGATATGGCCTTGAATCTTAGTCTTTCACCCGCACTTTTAAAGAAACTACACAGAAAATTTCAGTTAAATAAAGATCGCGTAGTGATATTGACTGATAGCCTTGCGGGAGCCGCATAAATACCTATACAATCCGCACTGTTTGAGTGAAATTGACGCACTTAATGGGCCTCTGATCTATTCATTAATCATTTAGAGTCCCCTAATCACCTGTTATTGGAGAATACTTATGCCCTGGAATGAACCGGGTAAGGACAAAGACCCATGGGGTCAGCGCAACAATGATGGCCCGCCAGATTTAGACGAGTTATTTAATAGTTTAAAAAACAAGTTTGGTGGTCTATTTGGTAGTGGCGGTGGAAAAATACCACGCGTACCGGGTGGCTCGGGTAACCTGAGTGGTATCATCGGTTTTATCGCGCTGGCCCTCGTAATTGTCTGGGCATTGACCGGAATTTATATAGTGGATGAAGGCTGGCGCGGTGTCGAAACCCGTTTCGGTGCCAGGGCCAAGGTAACCCAGTCGGGTCCACACTGGCATTTTCCGTGGCCAATTGAAGATGTCGAACTGATTAATGTGGAAGCCAACCGAACCACGCGCAGGGATTCAATAATGCTGACTCGCGACGAGAATATCGTGGTCATGAGTCTCGAAGTTCAGTACAACATCAAGAACGCTCAGGATTTCGCCTTCGAGGTTCGCGATCCTGATAATACCCTGCAACAGGTTGCCGAAACCGCGATCAGAGAAGTGGTGGGTAATAACGATATGGACCTGATTCTTACCGAAGGCCGCGCGGTCATTGGTAGTGAAACCAAGGCTATCATGCAGGAGATCCTGGATTCCTATAGTACCGGACTGAATGTCCTCACTGTAAATATGGGTGAGGCGCAACCGCCGGAAGAAGTGCAGGACGCATTCGATGACGCGATCAAGGCACGAGAGGATGAACAGCGTATCATTAATGAGGCGAATGCTTATCGCAATGGCGTGGTACCGCAGGCACGAGGTGACGCGCAGGCATTGCTGGAAAAAGCCGAGGCCTACAAAACCCGTGTGGTCAAGGGCGCAGAAGGTGAGACTAGCCGCTTCAATCAATTGCTGGCCGAGTATTCGCGCGCCCCTGAGGTTACGCGCGAACGTATTTATTTAGATACCATGGAATCGGTGATGAGCCGTTCGCCAAAGGTCTTGATTGATATTGAAAGTGGCAACAACCTGTTGTTTTTACCACTTGATCAATTGCTCTCCGGCAGCTCAGCCGGCTCAGGTATCGACCAAAATGGTGGAGATTCCAGCAGTGGTTCGACACAATCTCTAATCGACGAGTTTAAGAAAAATGTTTCTCGTTCCAGAACCAGGGAGACAAGATAATGAATAATCTAAAATTTATATTATTGCTGGTCGGGCTTGCTGTTGTGGTGATCTGGTCGTCAACCTTTATTGTTCATGAACGCGAAGTAGCGATCAAATTCAAACTCGGTGAAATTGTCGAGTCTGAGTACGAACCAGGTTTCTACTGGCAGATTCCAATTATCAATAATGTAATTAAATTTGATAGCCGGATCTTGACCCTGGATACACCGTCAGAGCGTTTTTTAACCAGCGAAAAGAAAAACGTGATCGTCAATTCTTTCGTTAAATGGAAAATTACCGACCCGAAGACCTTTTACACCTCGACACAGGGTGACGAAAGAAGAGCAATCGCGCGTATGGCAACCATCATCAACGATGAGTTGAAAGGGCAGATTGGTGGTAAGTCGATGCGGGAGGTTATCTCCGGAGAACGCGCAACCATCATGGAGGTGGTTACCGATAACGCCGGTCGAAAAATCAAGGAACTGGGCATCGATCTCATCGACGTTCGGATTAAAAAGGTTGAACTGCCGGACAATGTCAGTAACGATGTTTATCGACGTATGGCTACCGAAAGGCAGACAGTGGCGAAGGCTTTTCGATCACGCGGTGAAGAACAGGCAAAGCAGATACGAGCCAATGCGGACAGGCAACGAGAGGAGATTCTCGCCGAAGCCTATCGCAAGTCGGAACAGACACGAGGCGAGGGAGATGCTACTTCCGCCAAGACTTATGCCGACTCATTCAATCAGGATAAGGAGTTTTATTCCTTTTATCGAAGCATGAGCGCCTATCAAAACAGTTTCGGAAATGATCAGGACATGATAGTGCTCAGTCCAGAGTCGGATTATTTCAAGTTTTTCAAAGACTCGGGTGGACGCTGAGAAACCCTCTTAACTGGTAAATCAGTAGAACGGGTGGTTATAATACCGCCCGTTTTTTTGTGAGAAAAATATGAACTGGGGTGACTTGCTGGCCGCGTTGGCCTTGGTGATGATAATCGAAGGTCTAGTCCCTTTTATCAGTCCCCGGGGATATAAAAGCACGATGCAACAATTGACATCGATGCCCGAACCTACATTACGAGGTATCGGCTTCGGATTAATGCTATGCGGTGTCGTATTTCTGTATCTAATCCGCGGCTAGGATTCGGCGAACGTGAATAGAGTTCAGGCACAGCCCATTATCTACCAATGAATAGCCAAACCAAAAATCGCTGGTTATTGCCCGATGGTGTGCAGGAAACCCTGCCGCCGGATGCCCAGGCCGTGGAACTGTTACGCCGCAAGATACTGCAGACTTATCATCTATGGGGATACGACCTGGTGATGCCGGCAATGATCGAATACATAGATTCATTGTTAACCGGAACAGCACATTCGCTGGATACCAAGACCTTTGCGCTGGTCGATCAGCTGTCCGGCAAGCAAATGGGTGTTCGATCCGATATGACCCCCCAGGTTGCCCGAATCGATGCCCACCTGTTGGCCAGCGATCAGGGTAATAAGCGTATTACGCGTTTGTGTTACTGCGGTCATTTATTGCACGCACAGGCCGAGGGCATAACCTCCAGCCGCACACCTTTGCAAATTGGCGCCGAAATATTTGGTAGCGATAGCATAGCGGCCGATATCGAAGTAGTCAGCTTAATGGTTGAGACATTGCATACGGCAGGTCTCGACGGAATATCTATCGATATTGGTCACGTCGGCGTATTTCGAAGCCTGGTACGCAATACCAGCCTCGACACCGACCAGGAAAATCAACTTTTCGATATGCTGCAACGAAAATCAGTGCCCGAGTTGCAGGACTATTTAGCGCAATTGCCACTCGATGATCGGCTCAAGAACCAGTTTTACCAGCTTGCCTTGCTCAATGGCGATGTTTCTATTCTGCAGCAGGCGCGAGAAGTCTATGCAGGCAGTGCGGACGATTTAATCGCCTCACTGGATTATATGCAGGCAGTAGTAGAAGGGGTGCAGAGCAAATTTCCGCATACCCTGATCCATTGCGACCTATCCGAGTTGCGCGGCTACAGTTATCACACCGGGCTGGTTTTTGCCGCCTTCCTGCCGGGCCAGGGCAGGGAAATTGCGCGCGGAGGTCGTTATGACGATGTTGGTAGCGTTTTCGGCAATGCGCGTCCGGCCACCGGGTTTAGCGCCGACCTTTTAATTCTTTATCAGCTTTCGAGGTCGCAGGTCATCTCTGAGCCAGGCATATTGGCTCCCGTTAGTGACGACCCGGCACTCGAACAGGCAATTCAGTTACTTCGCAAGGATAAACAGCGGGTTGTCATCGACCTTAGCGACGCCAGGGGCAAGGCCGAAGATCAGCAATGCAGCAGGAAACTCATTTGTCGTGACGGTGATTGGGTCGTGGAAGATATCGGCAAATCTACGCAATGAATTCAAATATACAAGATCATGCCAACAATGCGGCGCTGATATGTTTAAAATTAACACCCGGGCAAATCTAATATCCTGGCGGAGATTTAAGTGGCAAATTCAGTTGTAGTAATCGGTACCCAGTGGGGCGACGAAGGTAAGGGCAAGATTGTCGATTTGCTTACCGATCAGGCCACAACCGTGGTACGTTTTCAGGGTGGCCACAATGCCGGACATACGCTCGTAATCGATGGCCAGAAAACTGTCCTGCATTTAATCCCATCCGGGGTTTTGCACGACCATGTTAAATGCCTGATAGGTAATGGTGTAGTGCTATCCCCGGATGCATTGCTGGCCGAAATCGATCACCTCGAAGCGAACGGGATACCGGCGCGTGAACGCATACTGATCAGCGAATCCTGCCCGCTGATACTACCTTACCATATTGCCCTCGACCAGGCTCGCGAAGCGGCGCTTGGCAAAAAGGCGATAGGTACAACCGGTCGCGGAATAGGCCCCTGCTACGAAGACAAGGTAGCCCGTCGTGGTGTACGTCTGGGTGATTTGCTGAACCAGGATTTGTTTTCGAGCCGTTTAAAAGAAGTGCTCGAATACCATAACTTTGCATTGCAGCACTATTACAAGTTTGCAGCAGTCGACTATGCGCAGGTACTCGATCAGGCTCTGCAACAGGCGGATATATTAAGGCCCCTGGTAGCGGATATTCCAGCGCTACTGCATCAATTGCGTAACAAGGGAGAAAAAATTATGTTTGAAGGTGCCCAGGGTGCTTTACTCGACATCGACCATGGCACTTATCCTTTTGTCACCTCCTCGACCACCACCGCCGGGGGTGCCGCTGCGGGTTCCGGTGTTGGGCCGCGTGACCTGGAATATATACTCGGTATTGTCAAGGCATACACCACCCGGGTTGGCAGTGGCCCGTTTCCGACCGAACTGGAAGATGCCTGTGGTGTGCACATGGGCGAAAAAGGGCATGAGTTTGGCGCAACTACCGGACGTAAAAGACGTTGCGGATGGCTCGACATGGTCGCCTTAAAGCGCTCTTTTAAGATCAACTCGGTGACCGGGCTGTGTATTACCAAACTCGATGTGCTCGATGGCCTGGAAACATTGAAGATAGCCGTGGCTTATCGATACCAGGGCGAGGAAGTCGATACACTGCCGATGGGTGCGGATAACCTCGAAGCCTGCGAGCCTGTCTATATCGAGATGCCGGGCTGGCAGTCATCCACTTTTGCGGCGAAATCCTATGACGACCTGCCTGCCGCGGCAATTGATTATTTGGAAAAAATTGAAGAATTATGCGGCGTACCTGTGGATATTATCTCAACCGGTCCCGATCGGGAGGAAACCATAGTACTGCGTCATCCGTTCGCAGATTAGCCGTCGCTAGCCCGAGAAATCGGCAAGCAGTTTCTGACAAAGTTGTTAGAATATAAAAGTAGCCAACCATGTTGATGCTTTATGAATCATGTCAGGACGCAATAATTTGACAATCTACAAGTTAGCCGGGAACCTGTTATTGCTTTGGTTACTGGGCAG
>JBGUEB010000216.1:0-6173 GCA_041821565.1 Gammaproteobacteria bacterium
CGTCTCCCCAGAGGGGAGAGGGGATAAATATTACTCCCTCGCCCCTTTGGGGCGGTGCGACGCCTCGCGAGGGCAGGGGTGAGGGGGTTTGTTTACTTACTCTCTACCAATCAGTAAACATCATGCTGGGTGTTGTAGACCGTAAATTTGCCTGTCGGCGTCACCAGTCGCTTGTCCTTGATGACATGTTTCAGCTTTCGTGTCTTATCGTCGACTATGACGATAGCGGACTCCTGGTCTTTGCCGTTCCATACCGAAAACCAGACCTCATCGCCCTTGAAGTTATACTCCGGTTGTACCACGCGTAAGGGTCCCTCACCAATTTCTGCCCATGCGGCGATAGGAATTCGTACGTAACCCTTGTCAAGATTCGCAATATCAAAAACAGCAATCGACTGTGAGATACTGGGATCGGGGTTCAACGGCGTATCCACCCATAAATTTTTCGATTTTGGGTGAGTCTTGAGAAACAAAGAGCCACCACCCTGCCCGGTCAGGGTTCGGACTACCTGCCATGCCTTGTCCTTGCCAGTATCGGTACTGATCAGGGAGATAGAGGCATCGCCGAGGTGACTGGTTGCCCATACCGGCCCAAATTCCGGATCGATAAAATTGGCACCCCTGCCCGGGTGTGGAATTTTACCGACATCGACCAGCTTAACCAGTTTCCGCTCTTTGGAATCTATCACGGCTATCTGGTTCGACTGGTTCGCCGCCGACATGAAGTAACGACGAGTGCTTTCCCATCCGCCGTCATGCAGGTACAGGGCCGCATCGATAGTGGTAATCTTAAGGTTGTTCAAATCACTGTAATCGACCAGTTTAACCTTGCCAGTCTCCTTGACGTTGACGATAAATTCCGGATGCTCATGTGAGGCCACGATGGCCGCGACCCTGGGCTCGGGATGATATTCCGAAGTATCCACGGTCAGGCCGCGGGTAGAGACTATTTTCTTCGGCTTGAGTGTGTCCCCATCCATTACTACGAATTGTGGCGGCCAGTAGGCACCCGCGATCGCGAACCTGTCCTCGTAGCCCTTGTACTTGGAGGTCTCTACCGAGCGCGCTTCCAGACCTATCTTAATTTCAGCCACGGTATCTGGTTTTTCCATCCACAAATCGATCAGGTTAATTCTGGCATCGCGGCCGATAACGAATAGATAGCGGCCGGAGGCAGACATGCGTGAAATGTGCACCGCGTAGCCGGTATTGATGATGGCGATAAATTCTTTACTGTCACCATCAATCAATGCAATTTGACCGGCATCTCTCAGGGTGACCGAAACAACGTTGTCGAGGTTATAGTCATTCTGTTTGCTCGTAGGTCTTTGCTCAGGCGGGATGCGTACTACCCAGGTGCCGAGCATTTCATTCATTCCCCACTCGGGTGGTACCGGGGGCTCGACCTGCAGGTATCTCGCCATCAGGTTGACATCCTGATCGTTTAATAATCCTGATGTGCCCCAGTTCGGCATACCCGCCGGAGACCCGTATTTGATGAAGGTCTCCAGGTAAACGGTGCCCACTTTTTGGGTAATATCGGTAGTCAGGGGTTTGCCGGTCGCGCCCTTCCTGAGCACACCATGACAACCCGCACAACGCTGGAAATAAATACCCCTGGCGCGTTCAGACTCAGCCTCGGTAAGAGTAATTTTATTTTCAGGCGCGGCCTCGATGGCAGGTGCAGGTACGCCAGAGGCAGCTCCCTGGTACATCGCTTCCATTGCAGCCAGTATTTTTGCGGCAGCGGCAGTAATCTCTTCTCTTTCACCACCGGTGGAAAGCGGCGTTGCTGATCTAATGCCCTTACTGGCAAAAAAAGCCGATACATTTTCGACATCGGCATTGGTCATGGTGGTGACCATTGGAGTCATGAAAGGATCCGATCGTTCTCCCGAACGGAAGGCATTGAGTTGCTTTGTCAGATATTCCGCACTCTGCCCCCCGAGGTTGGGGTACTTCGGATTCAAACTGATACCATCCGCACCATGACAGCCGAAGCATTGGGCTGCCCTTTGCTCGCCGGCCTTAATATCAGCCGCCTGTAACGAAGGTGTGAGGAATAGTAAAATTAGGAAAAAACGACTTACTCTGGAACAACGCATGGTGCCTCCCGTTATTTGAGTGTTCTCTACACTGGAATCGGCTTTTTGTCAGCTTGAGGCAACTAGCTTCAACCTGCCTGTTTTATCTGGAACCACCAGTAGATTCGAACAGACTGCACCTGTTTCGGGCAGAGCGCCTTGATTTAGATCAAGCTAATTTGATTTCGAGTTCTAGCAGTGAAGGCTTCTTTTACCGCTCAATGGCTGGTCCCCCTGGAATAGCGGGTCTTGTTATACACGTTATATTTGCCTGAGGGTTTGTTCATAGGAATGCGCTTTACTTCTTCCAGGGTTGCTGCATCGTACACAATCACGGCGCCATCGGGATCCCAGATACTGAGCAGGGCGTACTTACCATCCCGGGTAAATTCGACATGGGCTGCGGTTTTACCCGGTACCGGGCGCAGGGTCTTGACGATTTCCAGGCTGCGTTTATCGATGATATGCACAGCGTCCTTGTTGGGACCGAAAAAAACATCAACCCAGGCGTAGGGTGTGTTCTCGTGACTACGCATAAAAAAGCCGGGGCCCAGGGTTTCGATGTTTTTGATGACCTTCCATGATTCCATATCGATTACGCTGACATTACTTTTTTTCAGGTTTGGTGTTGCCAGCACGGTCCGGCCCTGGTATTCCCAGGTTATTCCGGAACCGAGATGGGGCATACCCGGCAGATCCAGATCGTTGACTATGACCCTTCTAACATCCAGGTCGACGACCTGACCCTTACCTTCCCGGGAAGCACCGATGATAGTCACGTAGTCCTGGTCAAAGAAAAAATCATCGAGATAATCATCGACCATGATTCGTCGAACCGGGAAGGGTTCGGATTCCAGGTTTTCACCCGACTCAGGACGGTAATCATGTACCCAACCAGCGAAACCGGTGGGTGGATCGTCACCGTAGTAAATTTGCCAGACTTCCGGGATATCCTTCAATGCCGCAATAAAACTGTTGCGCGGTGGTGCGGTATAGACGGCACTGACGCGCGAGCTGTTTCCATTGTTATCTTTTACATCGTACAATTTAATCGGTTTTAGATCGACCGCATCGAGAAGCACCAACGAGTGCGGCAGATAGTTCGCCACCATCACATAACGACCATCGGCCGATACTGCGAGGTTGCGGGTATTAATACCCGCACGAATCTCGGTCACCAGTTTGAGATTATAGATATCGTATTTGCTGATCCAGCCATCGCGCGATGCAAAATAGACAAAACGTCCGGACGCCGAATACTTGGGTCCACCGTGCAGGGCGAAACGGGACTTGAATCGGTGTATCGGCTCCATACGATCACCATCGAGCAAGGTAACATGGTGGTCACCCAACTCGACGACGAGGAACAGGTTGAGTAAGTCATCGACCTTGAATACAGGCTTGTCGGGTAAATCACTTGCCTTATTGTGGATGATATGACTGGCGTTAATTTCATCCAGACCCCAGAGCGGCGGTTTTTCAGGTGGTGAATAGATATATTCAGCCAGCGCTTTGATATCTGTCCCTGATAGCTTGTCTGCAAAGGCAGGCATCTGCGTTGCAATACGACCATTGGTGATGACCTCGACAGCGGCGTTCTTGCGCAGGCGCTTGAGATTGCCGGGCAGTAATGCCGGTCCCATACCACCCAGTCGTTGCTGGTGATGACATTCAGCGCAGTTGTCCTGATAGAGTTTTACAGCAGTCTGGGCAAAAGACGTCTGTGCGAATGTGAATATAATTCCCAGCAATATTACTTTTAAGAGAATGCCGCAGGGCATAAGAGATTTTTTCATGGGCCAGGTATGTACTATTCAGTTACGTGCACTATGCCTGTCATTTCGGGGTGCGGACCACAACGGTAGGGGAAGGAGCCAACCTGACCGAATTCACGTTCATAGCTGTCTTCAGGAAATAAATAATCTTCAGGTTCTTCTTCTCCCTGCGCTTCAAACCAGACGCTATGATACTGACGCTTTTCACGATTCTGCCAGCGCAATACCTGTCCCTGTTTAATCGTTATTTCCTGCGGTACAAATTTAAAGTCCTTGATGATCACCAGATTATCATCACCGCCAGCGAACAGGCTGTGATTGAAAACAGTGAGCAACAAGACCAGTAACAGCGATTGACTTTTTATAGAATCACCCTCATGGCAATGTTACTGGTCTAATTATAACCTACTTTGCAATCGCATTGATCTCCGCGTCTTCATCGTCAAAGCCGAGTTTTAACCCTAGTGAGACATGGTGAAATCGGCTACTACTGTAATCATCATGAATTGCGAAACCGAAATTATACCATTCATCGGTACTCATACTGATGTCACCTGGTTTGTCGGAGGTCAGCTTGCGAGTCATTTCGACCGTCCACAAACCGTCATCCAAACTTCCGGTGAATTCCACGCCCTGGCCACCGGTCATCACGCGTTCGGCGAGGATATAACCATCTTCTGATTCACCAGTGCCAGCCTTGTAGCGTAATAGATCCATGAACGAACCATTCTCCAGTGCCGCCTGAATATCAGCCTCGTCTTTGAGCTTGTCCCAACCACCACGCTGCTTGCCATCCTTGCCTTCAATTTCAATTTCGCTGCGGCTTTCTTTCAGGTACTTGGTGAAGCCATTGCTCAGGTCTAGACGCTGCGCCAGTGGGCTAGTCGCCAGCACTGCTTCATCAGGCTGGTGCGGCATGTAGTTCGCATCGTGGTGACAGGATTGCCAGCAGCCAGCGCGTTCCGCGTATTCCACTTTGGGGTCATCTTCACTATCGCTGGTCAACATGATAGCCAATTTGATTGGATTATCCGGATCCATCTTGCCGCCGTCGACAAAAGGAACCGGGGCATGCTCACCATCTTCCCACTGGAAGCGCAGGTAAAGGTTGTCGGCATCGTGAGCTGCCTGCACATTAACCGGGATACTACCTCGTTTGCCAGGAATGGGGGTGAGTTCAACTTTTTCACCAGTGACGATGATGTCACCAATATCCTCTTCTTCATCCTCGTGACACTCAAAACAACGATCACCAGAAACAAAGGCACGCTTGCCGCCGTGATCACTACCCTTAAGCGACCATTCCATAGATGCCTGGCCTGGATAAAACAAAGTGATAACCGCTGGTTCGATACCCGACCAGTCGATATTGCCACCCGCATCAGTGGTCAAGGCGGCGGGCGCAGCAACGGTTACCGTGGTATCTTCTGTCACGGGTTCGACCGGTGCTTCTACTATAACCTCGACAGCCTCTTCAACGGGCTCGGCGCCTGCTTGCTCAGCACTACTCCCCGCATCGATAAGCGCCTGCCACTGCGGTGGAATCGGATGATTAGTACCGGCTACCGGCTGTTCCAGTGCGGTTAATTCCGCATCGGTTAACTGATCGTGAACTTTTTTATGCGCAATTCCCTTGTGACAGTCGATACAGGTATTACCGGCCTCTATACCGTTAATGTGTTGCTTGCGCGAACGTTTTTTCTGATCTTCCGGATTCATCGAACCGAAATCATGGCAGTTACGACATTCACGTGAGTCGGTCGCTTTCATTGCATCCCATACATGCCTTGCCAGCTCAAGACGTTTTGCGTCGAATTTTTCCGGGGTGTCAATTGTTCCCAGAACCTTGTGGAGCACCTCGTTACTGGCCTGCACCTTGCGCACAACCTTGTGCACCCAGGGATCGGGAACATGGCAGTCTGAACAGGTAGCCCGCACACCACTACGGTTAGTAAAATGAATCGTCTTTTTGTATTCCTGGTAAACATTCTCTTCCATTTCGTGGCAAGAGATACAAAATTCCAGTGTATTGGTCACTTCCATCGCGGTATTGAAACCTCCCCAGAATATAACACCGACGATCATAAAGAATAATGCCGCACCGAGTGTCGTGCCTAGTAACACCTTGCGAGACATCAAACCGAATTTTCGAGATGGATTGACCATGATTTAAATCACCTGGATTTGTTCAGAGTTTAACGCAGACCCACAGCGCAATCCTCTATATGTAAAAAGCAGGGCGGAACACGGTTAAGAATGTGTCCGCCCTGATAGTGCCCTACATCGTACCAATAATGAGGAGTTAGGTTACGTG
>JBGUEB010000217.1:0-6118 GCA_041821565.1 Gammaproteobacteria bacterium
AACGACATGGCCACGCAATTGCAGCAGTCCTTCGATAAGCTGGAAGCGCAGAACAAGGACTTGCAGCGATTGGATAAGCTCAAGGACGAATTCTTGGCAAACACGTCACATGAGTTACGCACACCGCTTAACGGTATCATCGGTCTGGCTGAATCAATCCGGGACGGTGCGACCGGTCCGTTGCAACCGGCCACAGAAAAAAACCTTTCCATGATCGTCTCCAGCGGCAAACGACTGGCCAGTCTGGTTAACGATATCCTAGATTTCTCGAAACTGAAGAACCAGGCGCTTGAACTTCAAACTAAACCGCTCGATGTTCACGCCCTGAGCGAAGTAGTTGTTACCTTGTCTCAATCATTGTTAGGCAACAAACCGCTTACCCTGATTAATCGCGTGCCGTCTGATGTGCCGCTGGTACAGGCTGACGAAAACCGAATTCAACAAGTTCTGTTAAACCTCGTCGGGAATGCGATAAAGTTTACCGACACCGGCGAGGTCTGTGTATCGGCAGAGCTGCGGGGCGACAGCCTGGCTATTACTGTTTCCGATACCGGGATCGGGATACCGGTAGGAAAAACCACGCTCATTTTCGAATCATTTCAGCAGGCCGATGGCACCGTTTCGCGCCAATATGGGGGTACCGGGCTCGGACTGGCAGTGAGCAAACAACTGGTGGAACTCCACGGCGGCCTGATCGAGGTGAGTTCTATTGAGCACGAGGGTTCCCACTTTACATTTACTCTGCCTTTGGCAGACCCGAGCGTAATCACCGTTCCTGATCATCCTGTAGCGCGACCGAGGATGTCCGCGTCGGTCGCCGAGCAGTCCGTCGAGCTGCCGGTGGATCAAGTACCCGAGCGAGGCGCAGTTGATATTGTAGAGACGCGTACCGGTGAACAGCACAGCATTCTCATCGTCGACGATGAACCCATAAATCTACAGGTGCTCGCCAACCACCTGTCTGTTCAAGATTATAATATCACCCGGGCTCAAAGCGGTTCCGAGGCACTGGAATTAATCGATAAGGATATATGCTTCGATTTAGTACTGCTCGACGTGATGATGCCTCGCATGTCCGGTTATGAAGTGTGTCGGAAACTACGCGAAAGATTTCCCCCGCACGAACTCCCGGTAATTATGCTAACCGCTAAGGATCAGGTTTCTGACCTGGTGGCCGGATTTGAATCCGGTGCCAATGACTATCTAACCAAACCGTTTTCGAAGGAAGAGTTATTGACGCGCCTGAGTAATCACCTGCAACTGACTAAAACCACAAAGTCTTTTGGCCGATTTGTGCCGCTGGAGTACCTCAAGTTTCTGGACCGAGACAGTATCGTGGACGTTCATTTAGGCGACTATATTAGCAAGGAAATGACGGTCATGTTCTCGGACCTGAGGGCATTCACGACTATTTCCGAATCGATGACACCCCAGGAAAATTTCGACTTCATCAATGGTTATCTGGGACAGACCAGTCCAGTCATTCGCGAGCATAACGGGTTCATCGTCAAATACCTGGGTGACGGTATGATGGCGGTTTTTCCCGAGAGCGCCGACGACGCGATTCGGGCCGGCGTCGAAAAGTTAAGGCGTGTGCATGAATACAACGAAATTCAGAAATCAAATGGCCGCGAAGCCATAAAAATAGGTATCGGGGTCAACACCGGACACATGATGGTCGGCATCGTCGGCGAGTCTGATAGAATGCAGGGCGATGCACTCTCCGACAATGTGAACCTGACATCTCGAGTGGAAGGGCTGACCAAGTTTTACGGGGTTTCTTTTATCATCACCGCTGCTACCCTCAGTCGCCTTAACTCACCCGAGAACTACTGTGTACGATTTCTCGACAAGGTACGTGTAAAGGGAAAAACCGAGGCACTAGATCTCTATGAGGTCTTCGACGGGGATTCGACGGAGCAACGCGACCTTAAACAGACTACTCGACAAGAATATCTCGAAGCACTGAACCTCTACTACGAGCGCGACTTTACTGCCGCTCAGGCCATGTTGTTCAGTGTTTTGAAACAAAATCCGAAAGACAAGGTGGCCTGGCACCACCTGGTAAAGGCGACCAACGCTCTGGAAAAAGGGATTACGGATAGTTGGGCCGGAGTAACCATGATGGAGGAAAAATAGGCTCGTTACCGGGGCTACTTGCCAGCGAGGCAGCACGCTCAACTGCAGTCAATTTACATGACAATTTAGAGGATGCCGCAAGACGAATCAATAGGCGTGTGTTATCAGATTGTTACAGCTAACAAAGGCATAGAACCACCCATTAAATAGAGTGGCTTTGTATCCAGCGTTAACGACTGTTGTTGGCCGAAGGTCGCCTCTCACTTCCATGCTACGGGTGTCGGTTTCGGGCACTAAGCGGGAGTTGCCTGGCTGAATCTGGACGGCAGCTTTCCGGTTAGCAGACATTTAAAATTCCTGGATTAACTTCGGCTTCCGGCACACTGCGGCCCTTCGCCTATTGGTTGATGTACTATCAGTAGCTTGAAGAGTTATCTGAGGCAGCATGACTGACACAACCGAGTCTCCGGGATTTCCAGGACAATTTAATACTCATAACCGTTCTTGACGATACTAGTGATACTGTCAGGTAGCTGGCAGTGAAAGCGAGGCATGTACCCAGCTTTCCATCGAAGCCTGACCGTGTTATCGTCCTTGGCGAGCGGAAAAATGTATCTTGAGAAGCTCGTCTAATAAATAAATTTAATAGAGTTTAATTTACTCAAAGCAACGGGGGGGGAATTATGAAATTGTATTTCGCTATCATTGCTGCAGTCATGTTTGGCATTATCGGGACAGCTGCGGCGGATACCACCGACTCGAAATGGATGAGCAAGGTCGTCATCGGCAAAAAGGGTGATCACTGCGTCGATGACCCGAACTGCTTCAACCGGTATCACCCTGATATTCCGGCGATCGCACGTGCCAAGCCCGGCGATATGCTCGTATATCATACACGGGACGCTCTGGATGCCGACCTAAACCTCAATTCTAATGCGGACGATGTGGCGGCCGTCGACCTTAACCTAGTCCATCCGATGACGGGGCCGGTCCATATCGAAGGTGCCAAGCGCGGTGACGTAGTCGCGATCACGCTGGTCGATATCGTACCGGACGAGTACGGCTATACCGTGATTATTCCGGGTTTCGGTTTCCTGCGTGATATTTACACTGAACCCTACTTGGTCAACTGGCGGCTGTCCCGCACGCACGCTGAGTCCGATCAGATGCCTGGCATCAAGGTGCCCTACGAGGCTTTTATGGGATCCGTTGGGGTCATGCCTGGCCAACCAGAAGTCGAATCGTGGCTAGCACGTGAGACTGCGCTCGGTGCGGCCGGTGGCGTTGCTTTACCACCACAGCCAATTGGCGCACTACCCAGTGCAGTCTGCGGACCGAATGGACCCGCTAAAGATCAATGCCTGCGTACGATTCCACCACGCGAGAACGGTGGCAACATGGACGTACAGCAAATGCAGATCGGAACCACTTTGCTTCTGCCGTGTTTTGTCGATGGCTGCGGTGTGTTCGTCGGCGACGTCCATTTCGCGCAGGGCGACGGTGAAGTTTCCGGTACTGCGATCGAGACCGGTGCCGTTGTCACTTTAACAACTGAGATCCGCAAGGGTCAGGGCAAGTTCATCAAGGGACCGGAAGTAGAAGGCGGATCCCAGATCAAAAATATTGAACCGTCCAAGTTCTATCAAACCATTGGCTTGCCCTTAAAAACGGCGGGTGAGGTACCGACGCAATATGCCTATTTGGCGAGCGAGAAGATCAAGAATCTGAGCAACCTGTCTGAAGACCTGACGCTGGCAGCACGGGACGCTTTGATCAAGATGATCGCCTATATCCAGCGCCAGTATGGCCTAACTGCAGAGCAAGCCTATATCCTGGCAAGCGTCGCGGTTGATCTTCGGGTTGGACAGGTTGTTGATGTGCCAAACTATGTTGTTACCGCTGTACTGAACGAAGACGTATTTGTGAAATGAACCGGCGCCAGGTACTGAGGCTGTCGGCAGCGGCAGCCTCAGTGCTTCTGCTGAGTGGCCATACACCCTACGGGCAGTGGGTTGTTTATCGGAAGAAACATCTCCTCGTCGGCTGCCACAAGGCAGACCCTGTGACCTACGATCTGGCCAAACAGGTGGTGGCTCAGTTCGAGGTGCACTTACCTGCGGCAAAATCGCGGGTTGCCCGGGCACCAACCGCTGGTCGGCTCGCCAGCTTGCTCGGCACCGAGCAGATGGATGTTGCGATTCTGAGCCCCGCGGACGCTGTCGCCATGATGCATGGGACGGGCCACTTCAAGGCTTATGGAGAAATCGCGCTTCGCACTCTGATGCCGGTTGATGGCCGAATATTGATCGCCCGGGCAGACTTTCCCGAACGACACGCATGGTTGGTCAGCGATGCGTTGGCCGAGTCTGACCTGGTGCCCACCCTCAAACGACCGTTTGATACCGAAATTCCATGGCATCCGGGCAGCCTCGCTTTCCTGGAGGGAAAGTCAGAACCGGTCGATGGCTAAATATCATAGTTAATGATTTAACAGAGTCTGGATGCCCAATTTCCCTCGAATTTGAGTGATGGATTTTGGCCTATCTGCTTCTCCTTATTCGAGCGTCTGAGTCGGGTCGTAACCTGGCGACTAAAAATTTGACCAATAACGACGGCTTCGGGTCGTGAGGAGCCGATCACTTTTTAATGCCTAACGGCAGCAAAGGGCACGGAGGAGTCGTTGATCGCTGAATCCTGAACGTCTGCTTTGGAGGCGAAAAAGCAACCATCGCAGACCGATATCACTGGCCCCACCATTGGCCGATGACGGGAGCGATAGCTGGAGGAAGTGAGAACGGCAGCCAGTATTGAACATTAAAGTGATCACCTGTAAAACGGTGGCGTTACCCTACCTCAAACATCGATTTTAAGGCAATAAAAGCCCTGTAGGAGAGGTGTTTAACAGCCTATCTCTCTGAATCAATAGTGGAGGCAGGGTAGGATTATCGTCGCTTTAAACAGTGTATTTACAGGCAAACCAAAACCCCATTTTCCCAAATTTTCAAATCGCTTCAGGAATCTGTTTGAAGGTACATCCACACATCCACAAACCACCCACACCCCTACCCCCTGTTCGACAGGGTATGCCTGCAGGTGTATTTGAAAGTTCTTATATCTTTAGTCGGAAAATCGAGGACTAATTCCAGATAAAATCATTTCCCAACAGATATGCGTTAAGGTGAGCAGATTTTAATCGAAAAGTTTACCTATAGGTTTACTTTGGAGGCGAGTTACGCTTGATTGATTAGCTTAGTCTGATCTTAACTATATGATTTTATTAAGTTAAATTGGTCGGGGCGAGAGGATTTGAACCTCCGACCACCTGCACCCCATGCAGGTACGCTACCAGGCTGCGCTACGCCCCGATTGTGATTTTGTGGTGTTTCTAGACTAGCGTTTGAGTAAAGTGAGCAATTCTTCCAGTTCTACCAGCGTTTGTCTAATAATTTGCTGGCTTTGACTGGCATCATCTTTAGCGCCCTCGCCTGCGAGTCGCTGGCGGGCGCCACCGATTGTAAATCCTTCGTCGTACAGCAGACTGCGGATCTGGCGAATAAGCAATACATCATGACGTTGGTAATAACGTCTGTTTCCACGTCGTTTAACAGGTTTGAGTTGGGGAAATTCCTGTTCCCAGTAACGCAGAACATGGGGTTTGACATCACAAAGCTCAGCAACTTCACCAATAGTGAAGTAACGTTTACCTGGTATTACTGGTAATTCGTTATTGTTGCTCGCTTCCAGCATATGCCTCTACTCTTAACTTTAATTTTTGTCCTGGTCGAAAAGTAACCACCTTTCGTGCAGAAATCGGTATTTCTTCACCAGTCTTAGGATTCCGGCCCGGCCTTTCAGCTTTTGATCTGACCAGGAAGTTTCCAAAACCTGATAGTTTCACCTGATGACCCGATTCAAGCGCAACTTTAACCTCTTCGAAAAACTGCTCAACTATTTCTTTCGCTTCTCTCTTATTGAGACCAAGTTCTTCAAATAGCATTTCGGCCATGTCAGCCTTGGTCAATGACATCAGGTTTCCCTC
>JBGUEB010000218.1:0-6101 GCA_041821565.1 Gammaproteobacteria bacterium
AAATTTGGCTATCCATTTGAGTATATTTTGTGGTGCATGGGCTCGCTTCCATTCACCCGCGACATACTTATTGGCTTCTGCCAGGGTCGGATAAATATGGATAGTTCCCAGAATTTTATTCAACCCCAGCCCATGCTTCATCGCCAGCACATACTCGGCAATTAAATCACCCGCGTGTTCACCGACGATGGTAACACCGAGTATTTTATCTTTCCCCGGGATGGTCAAAACTTTCACAAAACCATGGGCCTCACTATCGGCTATAGCCCGGTCGAGGTCGTCGATACCATAGCGAGTGACTTCATATTTAATTTTTTGTTCGTCCGCCTCGAGTTCGTTGAGACCTACCCGGGCCACCTCTGGTTCAGAGAAGGTAGCCCAGGGTATGACTGAATAATCGACCTTGAAGCGCTTGAATAATCCAAACAGTGAATTAACCGATGCAAACCAGGCCTGGTAAGCACCGACATGGGTAAACTGATAGGGTCCGGCAACGTCACCGCAGGCATACAGGGTGGGTACACTCGTTTGTAAATACTCGTTTACTTCTATGGTACCGTTTGGATTGAGCCGTACGCCGAGTTCCTCGAGACCGAAACCACTACTATGCGCGGCCCTGCCGACGGCTACGATTAAACTGTCGAACTCCAGTTCTACTTCCCGCCCTTCATGATCGACAACCAGGTAATCCCTGCCTTCTTTTTGCAGCACCCGCTTCGCCCTGTGATTCACCAGGACCTTCACGCCTTCCTTTTCAAGCCTGTTTTTGACCAGCTCGGAAACTTCCGGATCTTCACGCAGTAATATACGCGGAGCCATTTCAACCTGGGCTACCTCGATACCCAGTCGACCAAATGCCTGGGTGAGCTCTGTGCCGATCGGGCCACCGCCCAGCACGACCAGCTTGCGAGGTTGCTCACGCATGTCCCACAGGTTATCGGATGTATAGTATTGAACCGAGTCGATACCTTCAATCGGTGGTATAAATGGTCGTGCTCCAGTTGCCACTATTATGTTTCGGGTTGTGATTGTCTGACCGTTAACTTCTACCGACCAGGGTGAAACAATTTTCGCCTCGCCCTCGATGACATCAACACCGAGCCCGCTATATCGTTCAATCGAATCATGCGGTTCAATTTTTTTAATTATTCTCTGTACACGCTCCATTACCTCGGCAAATTCGAACTCTGCATTGGCCTTTTTAATGCCAAATTCCTCGCTACGCGAGATATGCGACATGAATTTAGCCGAACGAATGATAGCCTTAGACGGTACACAGCCCGTGTTCAGGCAATCGCCGCCCATTTTATGTTTCTCGATCAAAGTTACCCTGGCCTTTACCGCCGCAGCAATATACGAACTCACGAGTCCCGCAGAACCACTGCCGATAACGACGAGGTTGGTATCAAAACTCTCCGGTTTATCGAATCCGGCGAGCGCCTTGCGGTTCTTCAGAATCGATATCAGTTTTCTTCCGGCAAATGGTAATAACGCCAGTAATACGAATGATAAGATTATTCCGGGACTGAATATTCCCGAGGCAGAATCAATCTGTGCCAGTTGGGTACCGGCGTTGATGTAAACTATGGTGCCAGCCAACATACCCAGCTGACTGACCCAGTAAAAAGTTATTAACTTGATTTTGGTCAGCCCCATGACCAGGTTGATAACAAAAAACGGAAAAGCCGGCACCAACCGCAGTGCGAACAGGTAGAAGGCACCATCTCTCTGAATACCGGCATTGATTGATTTCAGCGAACTACCAAACCTGGCTTCTACAGATTCCCGGAACAGGTAACGCGAAATCATGAAGGCTATCGAGGCGCCTATGGTGCTGGCAAAAGAAATCAGAATGACGCCGGTTAGCAAACCAAAAACAGCGCCTGCTGCGAGTGACATAATCGCTGCCCCTGGTAATGAAACACCGGTAACTACGACATAGACAATAAAAAAAATCAGCAATGTGGCCAGCCGGTTTTCGGCGTATAGCGTCTCTACCTGGCCTTGCTGTGCCTTGATATATTCCAGGCTCAGGTACTGCTCGAGGTCAAACGCAAAAAATATAACTACTATGACGGCAATTAATCCAACCAGAACCAGCTTTTTCTTCATTTGCTATAACCCACTCAATTGTAAAATCATGCGATTTCACTTTTTATAATTTTTCATCAAATCAGGATGCCAGTTTAACTTCTGTATCTCAACCATGCGATCAAGGTTTGTAGATATTTGCTTATTGAATTTTCTCAAAGACGCGACGTGCATGGAAGCACTAGTGCCGTGGGGGCATGGATGCCCAGGAACGGCCTAAGCCCGCAAAGGATGGAAAAGTGTCAATTAGCAGCTCGATCTACAGTATTGACAATGCTCCTGCTAGTTTTGTTTCCTTTTATTTATCGTTTTTTCGCTAGCGGGAATCTTTTTTATAACAGTGACCAAAACTATCTATAACCAGTAGATCATTTATGCCACCATGCGCCTGCCTTTCCACAATTGATGCTTTAAGATGAAATACCTGAAGTCACTCAGCCCAAACTCACAGGGCATTCTATGCCTGGTTAGCGCCGTGGTATTTCTGACAGTCAGCGATTCGATCATTAAATGGCTCAGCCCGGCCTATGCTTTGCACGAAATCATGCTGTTTCGTTCGTTGTTTGCAATGCTACTGGTGTTTGTCATCATTCATCTCGAAGGCGGTATGAAGACGCTCAAGACGCGGCGACCCGTTCTCCATTTTATTCGTGGCTCGCTACTGGTACTGGCGAACATGTTTTTCTTTCTCGGCCTCGCGACTTTACCATTTGCCGAAACTGTTGCCCTGTTTTTCGTCGCGCCACTGTTTATCTGTATCTTGTCGAAACCTGTGCTCGGAGAAAATGTTGGGGCTATACGGTGGATGGTAATACTGCTTGGTTTTGGTGGCGTTTTAATCATGGTCAGGCCCGGTGCCGAGGTTTTCAAAATTACCAGTTTATTACCGATCCTCGCGGCATTAAGCTACGCGCTAATGCAAATGCTGACGCGAAAACTTGGCATGCAGGAAAAGGCCGGCACCCTCACATTTTATATTCAAATTGCATTTATATTGATCAGTTCGGTAATTGGCCTGAGTATTGGCGATGGTCGTTATAATAATTTTGACAACCCGACTTTCGACTTTCTGCTACGTGCCTGGACAGTGCCAGTTCCTGCAGATTTTGCGCTGCTGGCAATCTGCGGTCTGATTGTTGCTATCGGGGGTTATCTGTTATCGCAAGCCTATCGGCTCGGCCAGGCCCCGGCGGTTGCCCCTTTTGAATATACATCCCTGCCCTTCGCGCTAATCCTCGGATACTATCTCTGGGGCGACTGGCCAGACTGGATATCAATTGCCGGCAGCGGATTGATTATCTGCAGCGGTTTCCTGATCGTCTATATCGAAAATCGGGACAACCGACGCGGGTTAAACCGGCTCCCGCATAAGGAATACTGAATCTTGTCAGGCGGAAAGGCGGGCTTCAGCCCACTCCAGGTACTCATGCTCGGGTCCTTCGAAAATAATCGACACCGATTTGCTGGCTAGCTGGTATCGATACATCGGATCGTAGTAATCGGTTAGCAAAATCTTAATGCCATCGTGGAATTCAGCAATGCTGTTACTGGCGAAGAACTCTTTTAATGCAAATTCGAAACATTGATTGACCATTTTGTATTTTTCGCCGCCGAGCCGCCTTTGAATACGTTTTAAATTTTCAAGCACAAAACCTCTGAATTCAATTTCAGCATTGTCACCATGAGTCACCTGGTACTGTGGCCAGGCATCCAGAATATAGTCTTCACTGATCAATTGAATTCGGTCATCGATATCAACTTCCAGTATCGCCCGCGGTGCCGCCTGCATTTTCTGGTAAAGATATTCCGGCATGCAAATGCGTCCGATACGCCGGCTTTCATCTTCAACGAATACTGGTTTGCCCGGATATCGGCAGCGATGCTTCAAAAACTCTATTGAAACTCGATTTTCCCAGTCAATCACGCTCGGTTGCACATCGCTGGCATTACGGCCAAAGGCCGATCCGCGATGACTGGCGATACCCTCGAAATCGATATGATGGGATATCTGCAACAATACACGTGTCTTACCACTACCGGTGAGTCCACTGACGATAACCAGTGGTACAGTGTCGATGCTGGTCTCGAGTTCATCGATCAGATATCGACGCATGGCCTTGTACCCACCCTTAATCAACGGGAACTCTATGCCCTGCTCTCGAATCCAGCTTTGCGTGGTACGCGAGCGCAGACCGCCGCGAAAACAATAGAGATAGCCTTGCGGATTTTGTCTGCAAAATTCCTTCCAGGCCTTTATTCTCTGCGCACGAATCTCCGGCGTGGCAAGCTGCAAACCCAGCTCGACCGCTTCCTGCTCACCGGCATTCTTGTATCGAATACCAATCTGCTGACGTTGACTGTCGTCGAGCAGGGGAATATTCGCGGCACTGGGGAAAGCACCTTTGTCAAATTCTACCGGTGCCCGCACATCCATCAATGGAATATCATTAATAAATAATTCGAAGTAATTGTCAGTATCGGGCCGCATACTCATGGCTTTTCACTGTGACCTATTTCCCAGCAACGATGAATGCCTGGTCTACGTTTAAAGTCCTCGGGAATAGTATCCCTGCTGATGTCCTTTATTGTATATCGGGATGAAATCCTATCGGATAGTTTGAAGCCTTTTTTGTTGGTAGAAAACAGCAATAGTCCATCGCTTTCCAACAGACGCATGCACTGTTCTATCAAACGTTCATGATCTCGCTGCAGATCGAGGATTTGTTGCATTTTACTCGAGTTCGAAAACGATGGCGGGTCAAGAAAGATCAGGTCAAAGCACCTGTCTATACCATAAGTTTGAGGTCTCTCGAGCAGTTCCAGAACATCCGCTCGAAGAAACTGGTACCTGGTCTCGTCTTCGAGTGCATTAATTAAATGATTTTCCCTGGCCCAGTTCAAATAGGTAGCCGACATATCAATATTGATTACCAGGCTCGCGCCACCGAGGGCCGCCTGCACGCCCACTGAGCCGGTATAACAAAATAAATTAAGCACCGATTTCTCCCTGGCACTATCAAAAACACGTTGCCGCGTAATACGGTGATCGAGAAACAAACCCGAATCGAGGTAATCGCTCAAATTAACCAACAGGGATGCCTGCCCTTCCCTGATTTGAAACAACTCTCCCTGGTTATCCTGTTTCTGGTATTGACGACTGCCTCGCTGACGCCTTCGAGTTTTACAAAATAACCGGCTATCATCGGTATCGAATACTTGTTTGACCGCCTGTTTGGCTAACTCGATTCGGCTTTCGGCCTTATCTTCATCGATGGTTTTCGGCGCCTGGTACTCCTGCATATGGTACCAGTACAGGGATGGTGAAATTTCACTCTGATATACATCGAGGGCGAAGGAAAATTCAGGTAAATCCGCATCGTAAAGCCGGTAGCAACTGACCCCGTTGCGCTGCGCCCAGCGGCGCAGGTGTTTGGCATTTTTGTGTAATCGGTTGATTAGTGGAACCACAGATTCGCGCTCAGCATCACGAATTTTCCCAGGGCCCGACTCTGAAGACCTGGTTTCTTCCACGGGTTTGGGAAGAGCCGTTTCCAGTTCGACTTCGAAACTGGCCAACACACAATCGATAGGACCGTTTTTCACAGCTTTCTTTGATACTCGTTTCAGGCGCAATCGATGTAACAAATCCGGATTGGCTGAAATGATATGCACATTCGCGGGCGCGAATTGGCTCAGGCTATTGCCCATATCGCTATATAGCGATGCGAGCCCATGCTCGCTTTGCAGTCGTTCACCGTAAGGTGGATTACAGACGATAATTGCAGGCCTCTGGTCCGCTTCGATATGCAAATTGGAAATGTCCTGATGGGAAAACTGGATTAGTTCTTCGACCCCGGCACGGGCTGCATTGGCGCGTGAAATTTCGATCGCCCTGTTATCGTAATCGCTCGCGAATATCGCCGGTTTTAGCGAATGATCGATCTGCTTTTCCGCCTCCTGCAGGCAAGCTTGCCATAAGCTAACATCGTGCTGAAGCCACTTTGAAAATC
>JBGUEB010000219.1:0-6015 GCA_041821565.1 Gammaproteobacteria bacterium
ACTTTTTGCCTGGCCCGGGGTTTCCGATGTTTCACTCGGGGTGACCGGATTCAAGCCGTCCGATATCCATGCTCCCAAACTGCTTAAATGGCTGGATCGAAGGGCTAACGCATAAAGCGATTACGTCTATCCCGGTAAGTAATATATAATTGCCGGAAACAGTCAATTAATGACCACTGGATGAATCTAAGCTGGAGGCATAACTCCACGACGGTACTAGACAGTCGTAGATTCAGTTAAGTCGAATTCATACCGGAGAGGAGAATTTATAAATGAAAAAAAACCCAAAGCTGCGCGGACTATCGGACATCCTCACCTATTTTCGGCGTAACGAGACGCCGATATTTTTCGTTTCACCCACTGCGTTTAACCTGCTGGGGCTGGAAAAATTCGTCAACCGTTTTTTTCATATCAATTATTTCGATTCCTTCGATGGCGCACATCCACGCGTGTTTGTTCCGGACGAAGTAGGCAGCGGCGATTTCCAATCGATGGAAGATGTCTGCAACTACATGCTGATGCACAAGGAAGTCATCGACAGGATCAAGAAAGCCGGCAAGGGTCCCGCCAAACTGTTGTTTGTCATGTTCGATGAAAAGACCGAGGAAATTTGCAAGGATCTGGGTGTCGATATCGCCCTGCCTTCGAACGAACTAAGAAATCGGCTGGACTCAAAGATTGAACTCACCAAACTCGCCAACAATGCGGGAATCGACAGTGCGCCCAATGCACTCGGTAAGGCCGACAGTTACGAAGAACTGATGAAAGTGGCCAAAGCAGCCAAACTGGGAGATGACCTGGTAGTGCAAACCCCTTACGGCGATTCCGGACGTACCACGTTTTTTATTAAATGCGAAGCTGACTGGGACAAACATGCCGAAGACATGATCGACGAACAATTAAAGATTATGAAGCGAATTAACCACATGCCGGGAACAGTCGAAGTTTGCGTGACCCGACACGGTACACTGGTCGGCCCGATCCAGACCGATATCACCGGTTTCGAGGAAATCACACCCTACAAGGGTGGCTGGTGTGGCAACGACGTCTGGCCAAAGATATTCAATGCCAAAACTCGCCGCGACCTTCGTAACATGGCGATTGGACTCGGCAATCGCCTCTACAAGGAAGGTTACAAGGGTGTATTCTGCATGGACTTCCTGCTCGACACCGACGATGGCACACCATATCTCGGTGAGGTTAACCCGCGTATTAGCGGCGCCAGCCCGCTGACTAACCTGATCACCGCGCATTACGGCGGTGTACCCCTGTTCCTGTTCCACCTGCTCGAGTATCTCGATGTCGACTACCAGGTTGATCTGCGCCGCATCCAAAATCGCTGGAACGAATACGATTTCTGGAGCCAGTTGGTATTAAAACAGACAGAAGACAAAGTGCGTCAATTGACTCACGCGCCGGCGAGCGGAGTCTGGCGCATGGATAAGTACGGCGGCATCGCTTTCGATCGCCACGACCTCGACTGGACCAACGTCATCGATAACGACGAGGCTTACTACCTGCGCGTCTATCGTGAAGGCGACTACACCTACAAGGGTGCTGACCTCGGCATCATCGTTTCACGCGGGCGCATGCAAACCGAAAAACGTGAACTACGCGACCGTGCGAAAATGTGGACCGCGGCGATCAATGCCGAGTTCCACGGTGTGGAACCGCCGAAGCCGCCGGTTTTCCCGCACGATCCGTTTAAATCGAAATTGTTTTAGGGGTTTTGACACCGGTCTCCGAGTCTTCCTCATTCCGGGCTCCACTCAAACGTCATGCCGGCGAAAGCCGGTATGACCGCCATGGAGGGTGGAAATGCAATAGGGTTGCACGGAGCAACCCTTGCCCATTATGAACCTTCGCTAAAATAGCTATTGGAACTGTATTAGACCTATCAATAAACAAGTTATTGAACCTGGTTTTTTGTTTCAATGGATCCCGGCTCGGAGGCCGGGATGACGAACGATTTTACATTTGGATTTGAAAATAATTTAATTTATTCCTGATAGTAGTGGGGGTCTACCTGTTATCAGGCAGAATGTTGTAGAGACTCTTCCAGCGGTTCGGGTACAACCACACCCTGCTGCCAGCCAATCAGCGCTTCTATCGCCTCTGCGACTCGCAGTACTTCGTGGTCACTTCCGACTGGCCCCAGGATATGTAATGACACCGGCAAACCCTCGTCACCGACACCCATGGGTATCGCGCAGGCCGGCAGCCCGGCGAGGTTGGCATCATAGAGGAATCCTGCCCAGTCGAGCCAGGGTAGCTCGATTGGCGTATCGGCTATTTGATGCGGGTGGATACTGCCATGCGGGAAGGCTTCACAGCCCAGCGTCGGGGTGATCAGGATAGCGGCCTTATTACGTTCAAACAATGACTCGTAGGCCTCGTGGATGACATCACGGTGTTGTTGCGCCTCGTCAAATTCCTGCTGACTAAACTGGTCACCAAACTGGATAAAACTGCGTGCCACATCACCCATGTGATGCTCAAGATGAGCCTTGTCTTTGGCGTGTTCGGCGGCATCGAAACTGGCAGTGACTGCCCAGGTGCTCACCGAAGACGGCAGGCCAGTATGATCCTCGATAACCCTGGCACCGGTATCTGAAAGTTTTTCGACCAGGGCACGAAATACCTGTCGCACATCATCATCGACCGGCGCGTGGTTGAGATCTTCTGAAGCTATTAACGGATAATCGCGCAGGCTTATTGGTGGTTTTGGCCGGTATGGTTCTGCATCTGGATTTAATATGCTGTACATCAGGTGTGCGTCGGCGACACTGCGAGTCATCGGTCCGTAGGATACGATTGACTGCCAGGAAGGAAAACAGGGTTCCCGGGGAATGGCACCAAAACTCGGTTTGAAACCGACGATACCGCAAAACCCGGCGGGAATCCGAATCGATCCACCACCGTCACCACCCAGTGAAAACGCACCCAGACCGGCGGCAACCGCAGCGGCCGCACCACCTGAAGAACCACCGCAGGTTCGATCCAGGTTCCAGGGGTTAGACGTGAGCCCATAGAGTTCGGAATGGGTAATGCCAGTCAGGCTGAATTCGGGACAGGTGGTCTTGGCAAAAATAATAGCGCCAGCCTGTTCAAGTAATTCAATCGCCCTGCAGGTTTCAATCGGTACGAAATCACTAAGAATCTTCGAACCGTTTGCGCAGGGATAGCCCGCGAGAAACTGTGAATCCTTGATTGTTATCGGTAACCCGCATAACGGCCCACCGGTCCCCATTTTGAGTTTTTTGTCTGCTTCACCAGCCAGTTGGCGGGCTCGATTGTATAGTTTTTGCGCGAATGGATTGAGGTAGGGATCAACTTTCTCAGCATGCGCTATGATTTGTTCGAGTAAATCTGAAGCGCTAATTTCACCTGCATTCAGTGCATCAATTTGTTGTATTGCGGTTTTTTTTATGTAACGCATATTGCCGAATCCAGGATTTGCAAACACCGGGCGGTGAATACGAGCACCGCCCGTTGAACAGGTCAACGACTGTACTACGCCCGGCTCTCCATGACGATAGTACAGTCGTTTCAAGGTTTTTAATAGCCAGTCCATGGATTTAAAAACCTCTGTCGAGGATTAAGCCGCGACAGTTTCTTCGAGTGCTGGCACTTCTACTAAATAAGCTGGATCTACGTACTCAAGCTCAGTCGCATACGCTTCAATTGGAGCAAATTCAACTTTAGCGCGACTCGCAATTTCTTCTTTCGACAGATTCTCGATTTTGCTCGCGAGTGACCACAGATGACCATTGGTGTCGACCAGGACACCGGTTCTGTCTCCCCAGTAAGCGTCGAACAAAGGCGTGCGAATGCCGGCACCGGCTTCGACTGCACGGTTCCAGCAAGCATCGACATCATCAACATACAAGTGCGTTTGAGATGCGGATACATTGATTGCCAAAGGTGACAGAACTCCCTGCTCTGGAGCTTCCTGATTAAGGGCAATAATGCTGTTTCCGATTTTGATAGTCGCGTGTACGGCAACAAACTCGTCTGCGCCAGTATGGCGGGTCAGCAGTTCGGCACCAAAAGCGGCCTGGTAAAATGCAACAGCGCTATCAACGCCGTTAACAGTCAGACATGGGGTGGCTGTTCTGTAACCACGAGGGATAGGTGATACTTTCTTACTCATTTCTCTAAATTCTCCATTGTCAGGACGTAGCCTGAGTTCAAGTTGCTTGTTTCTTCAAACAAGGGTTGATGTCAGAAACATTGAAGCTTTCGACATCATGATACATAATGTAGTCATATTATTAGGATTTGTCAACACTATGGATCAAGATGTCGAACTGGGTATCACCGGATCGGTCGCCCAGGCTGACCTGGCACCGTTGCGCGACGCTGCCAGGCTGGGCGAATATGCGCTGGTTTATCGTGTCCAGCGTCTGCACCAGGGTGGCGGTTACGGTGACCAGGACAAGCACCCGATGTCCTGGGCGGTCGCAGTCTACGTTGATTCTCAACTCTGCCGTGTATTTAATGCCCGCGGTTCTGGGCGCGAATGGAATAGTATCGACCGTCTCGGCGGCTGGCTCCGCGACCAGGGATTCTGGTGCTGGTGGACGCGTAACGATCTCGAACCCCTGGGTACGGCGCTCGCGGAGGCCGAGGATTCGGCAGAATTACCAATCGCAGTATTGCCTGATCCACCTGTTTCGCCGTTCTAATGACTCTATCCACCCACATGGAATTTACCTTTCGGACTTTAATCGAAGGGAACCCCGGTTCTGTGTGGCAACGCGAATTCCAGACACTCTGGCCGGCGTACCGGCAATGGTTTTTGCGCGATGGTGAGAGCGATCGACCGACCTATTTAGAATCAGTACAGGCCCTGGAAAAATTCATGCCCGAACTGATACCCACATACGAAACAATGGTTGAACTTGCCGGCGGCGGTGATCACGCCGCTCGCTTTCTCGCCCAGTATTGCCCGCCGCCTTTATTCCGGGGTTGTTCACAGGCGGTGTATATCGAGGATGAGCCAGTGCTCGTGCGAAACTATGATTACTCGCCCTATGTTTTCGACGGCCTGTTAATGCGCAGCCATTTTGACCAACGCGCTGTTATTGCGATGATCGACTGCATGTCGGGTGTGCTCGACGGAATGAATGAAGATGGCCTCGCGGTATCGATGTCATTTGGTGGCCGCGAAGAGTTTGGCACCGGTTTTGGCATCACAATTTTACTGCGCTATATCCTCGAGTATGCGACCAACGTCAAAGAGGCAATCGAACTGGTAAAGGATATTCCGGTGCACGGAGCCTATAACGTGACACTGCTCGATCGCAACGCCAACTATGCCACTCTCACCATCGCAGCCGATGAGACAACGCGGGTTACCGACGCTGCCATCGCGACCAATCAGCAACAGGGTGGTAGCTGGCCGAAGTATCAGGAAAGGGTGCAGACCGCACTACGATTTGAATATCTAACCGATGTCGTTAACCTGCGTGCGCACAACGTTGACAGCTTCGCCCGGCAGTTTCTGCAACCACCCCTGTACAACACCGAGTTTGCGAAAGGCTTCGGTACCCTTTATACCGCGGCCTACTATCCCAGCCGGGGTGAATGCCAAATCCTTTGGCCCCACAACACATGGCAATTCAGCTTTCATGATTTCCACGAAACCGAGTACGCGGTCAGTTTTATCGATCCCAGCGGTTACCCGGCACACAGCCAGCGGTACGCGGAAGTTTATACGAGTGGGCGTTTACCAGGGTTGGCCTTTTAGAAATATCTAGGAGATACCCTCACCCACTGGGAGAGGGTTAGGGTGAGGGCACATAACGACTAAGAACTACCATCGTCGAGTAGGCGTTGCAGGGATTCCTCGGTGAATAACTGCAAGCCGATTTCCGCATTGTAGCCGTGGATTTCCTTGACATCGAGCGCGCGCATAAAAGCTAGAATTTCCTCGCTGATCACTTGCCCGGGCACCAGGATTGGAAATCCGGGTGGATAGGGCGTGACAAAGCTGGCTGACACCAGTTCACG
>JBGUEB010000220.1:0-5983 GCA_041821565.1 Gammaproteobacteria bacterium
AATGCCATTTTGGATTATAAAATGAAAGAATAGGAGTCGTGAACATGGCAGGAGAAAATGTAAAACACCTTACTGATGCAGAGTTCGATGAGTATGTCTTAAAAGGAAATTTGCCAAGTCTGGTTGATTTCTGGGCACCCTGGTGTGTACCCTGTCGTCGAGAGGTTCCCGACCTGATTGCATTGCAGACCGAATTCGGGAACCAGGTTCAGGTCCTGGGGCTTGCCCTGGATAGTGCAGAAAATATTGTTTCCTTTGCCGATGAGTACGCGATGAACTACCCATCCTTTCTCGCCAGCAGTCATATACCAATGTATAACGCGGTATTCGGTAATACTAGCGGCGCCCTGCCTTTTACCGTGATTATAGATAGCGAACGCAACATTAGTTATTCACACACGGGGCAGATTAGGCTGGTCGAACTACGCAAACAGGTTTTAAAATTGCTCCATCCGGCATGAATTGAATTGGTCAGTCTCGTGCAAATTGTTGACAACTTCGTCAATTGTGTAAAAAACAGACAATAACTGGACTCTATCTCCCCACTATGTGAAAATCTCGGCTATTATTAATTTATCCTGACAGGCGCTTGGTTAATCCAATAAATGACAAATATACTGGTTATCCATGGACCAAACCTGAATATGCTTGGTAGTCGGGAACCTGAAGTTTACGGCTCCGATACGCTGGCATCGATCGATGCGTCCATGCTCGAAATAGCCAGTTCAAACAAGCTTGAACTGGAAACATTCCAGTCGAATCTCGAGGGTGAAATTGTCGGTCGTATCCAGCAGGCAGCCAGCAACGGGATCCAGATAATTATTATCAATCCTGCGGCCTTCACACACACCAGTATTGCCATTCGTGATGCTTTTTTAGCCTCGAAGATACCATTTATCGAGGTCCATTTGTCCAACGTCAATGCTCGAGAAGACTTTCGAAAACATTCTTATCTGTCTGACATCGCTACTGGTGTAATCAGTGGCTTTGGTAAAAATAGTTATTTACTGGCCCTTGAGGCTGCCGTCTATGAATGCAATCAATCCAATTCAAAGAGAAGTCAATAATGGATATACGCAAAGTAAAAAAACTAATCGAGTTGCTCGAAGAATCGGGTATAGCTGAACTTGAGATCAAGGAAGGCGAGGAATCGGTTCGTATCTCTCGACAGCCTGTAGTCACGCAACTTGCTCCCGCCGCGGCAGTGCCCGCGGCACCTGCTGTAGCAGCACCGGCTACCAGTACATCCCCGGCACCCATCCAGGAACCCAGAGGGCACCATGTAAAGTCTCCAATGGTGGGTACTTATTATGGCGCGGCCTCGCCAACATCGAGCCCATTCGTCAAGGAAGGGCAATCGGTCAGTGTCGGCGATACCCTGTGTATTATCGAGGCAATGAAAATGATGAATCAGATCGAATCGGACAAAGCAGGCATCATCCGCTCAATCCTGATTGAAAATGGTAGCCCGGTCGAATTTGACCAGGTTATGTTTATTATCGAGTAGTTTCGCCCATGTTAGAAAAAATAGTCATCGCCAACCGAGGCGAAATCGCTCTTCGTATTCTACGCGCGTGCCGTGAAATGGGAATTCAAACAGTAGCAGTACACTCGACTGCTGACCGGGATCTCAAGCATGTGCGACTCGCTGACGAATCGGTCTGTATTGGCCCTGCCCAGTCGATTGATAGTTATCTCAATATTCCCGCTTTAATCTGTGCTGCCGAATTAACCAATGCATCGGGTATTCACCCGGGTTATGGGTTCCTGTCGGAAAACGCAGAATTCGCCGAACAGGTTGAATCCAGCGGATTTAAATTTATCGGCCCCAGCGCTGAATCAATTCGAACCATGGGCGATAAGGTAGCCGCAATTAAGTCGATGAAAGAAGCCGGTGTTCCAACAGTACCAGGTTCCGATGGTCCATTGACCGACGATAAGGAAAGGAGTCTCGAACTAGGCCGGAAAATCGGCTATCCGGTTATTATCAAGGCCGCCGGTGGTGGTGGTGGTCGCGGTATGCGGGTTGTCCGCGCCGAGGGTAGCCTGTTAAATTCCATTCAACTTACCCGTTCTGAGGCGGGAGCCGCGTTCAATAATGATGTCGTTTACATGGAAAAGTTTCTCGGTACGCCGCGTCATATAGAAATTCAGGTGCTGGCCGATTCCCACGGTCACGCCATTCACCTGGGAGAACGCGATTGTTCGATGCAACGCCGGCACCAGAAAGTTCTCGAAGAAGCACCAGCCCCGGGGATAACCCCGGAGCAACGCAAGGAAATTGGTGAGCGCTGTGCAAACGCCTGTATTCAAATGGGCTACGAAGGCGCCGGTACCTTCGAATTTCTGTATGAAAAAGGACAGTTTTTTTTCATTGAAATGAACACACGGGTACAGGTCGAGCATCCGGTTACTGAAATGATAACCTGGGTAGATATTATCAAGGAGCAAATATCGATCGCGTCGGGTAACCCATTACGTTACAAACAGGAAGATATTGAAGTGCATGGTCACGCCATAGAATGTCGAATCAACGCAGAAGACTCCAAAACTTTCCTGCCCTCACCCGGAAAGATAACCCTTTATCATGCTCCCGGCGGACCCGGGATAAGAATGGATTCTCATATATACAACGGCTATACCGTGCCACCTTATTACGATTCGATGATCGGCAAATTGATCGCTTATGGCAGCACCCGGGAATCTGCGATTGCACGCATGAAAGGCGCTCTTTCCGAAATTGTGATTGAAGGCATTAAGACCAATATTGAATTACAAAGAGAAATTATCAGCGATCCCAATTTTGCAAATGGTGGCACCAATATCCACTACCTGGAGAAAAAGCTGGGTATTAGCTAGTGGCCTGGTGGCAACTCAGCGTCCAATGCAGTGAAGACGAGCTCGAGCAAACGGAGGATAGTTTACTCGCTATCGGTGCGGTTTGTATTACCCTGAGCGATGCCGAAGACAGCCCAATATACGAACCCCTGCCGGGTGATAGCCCGGTTTGGAAACATTCGGTGGTAACCGGAATGTTCGAACAGGAGCAGCAGCTCGAGGATCTTTACGATCAACTACTCAAACTACTGCCCGATCACCTCGTTGCTACTGCGCGAAAGTCGATACTCGAAGACGAGGATTGGGAACGAGTACATTTACAGCATTTTAGTCCGATACGGTACACGCATAATTTATGGGTGGTTCCCAGTTGGCTGATGCCACCCGACCCCTCGGCAGTCAACATAAGGCTCGATCCGGGCCTGGCCTTCGGTACTGGTAGTCACCCAACAACCGCATTATGTCTTGCATGGTTGGGCGAAAGGAATTTTCAGGATCAATCTATCATCGATTATGGATGTGGTTCCGGCATACTTGCCATTGCAGCATGTAAGCTCGGCGCCAAACGTGTATTTGCAGTAGATATTGATCCCCAGGCGCTCGATGCCAGCACTGAAAACGCGATTAGAAATGACATTGAGCCTGACCGGCTCCTTATTTCACTACCACCGCAACTGGAATTCAACGAAGCAGACCTGTTGGTTGCCAATATCCTCTCAGGCCCGTTACTCGAACTGGCGCCCAGGTTCGCCAGCCTGGTAAAACCCGGCGCTAAAATTCTACTGTCTGGAATACTGGAGGACCAGCTAAATGATGTAAAATTAGCCTACCAGCCCAGTTTCGAAATGCACCCTGAGAGCGTTCGTGAAGGCTGGGTTGCGATATCTGGAACGCGGAAACAGGATTAATAGACAGGTGGAACATGCAAGCCAAAAGTAGCGGTCTCAGCGATATTATGGAAACCAGTTGCAGCCATTGCCAGAGCCGGTTCCAGGTTACCGAACAGCAATTGCAAATAGCCCATGGCAAGGTGCGCTGCGGCGAGTGCGATGAGGTTTTTAACGCACTGACTTCATTGAAAAATCACGACCGACGACAGCCCATCGAGTATCAACCATCGCCACCCGATGGTTCCGCGGTCGACTCCGAGCCAAGACTGGAACTTAGCCTGCACGAGGCGATGTATGGGCACAAGTACAGTATCCTGTCTCATATGGCCCCTCTGTTATGGCTGATCGGCATTTTAATTCTATCTACCCTGGGGATAGCACAGGCAATTTACTACCAGCGTTACCCGCTCGTGCAAAATCCCAGGTTCCAGCAACAGGTACTTGGCCTTTGCCGGGTACTTCCCTGCAATGAATCACAGTTTTCGAGCACGCATCAAATCAAATTGCTGGAGCGAAATGTATTCACTCATCCGGTTCAATCGAATGCACTAATGGTCAGCGGTTCATTTGTGAATCAGGCAAGCTTTGCCCAGAAATTTCCGCAGTTGCTCGTGAGCCTGTTTGATATTCAGGGCAACCTGATTGCAAATCGGTTATTTAATTCTACCGAATACCTGCAAACCGACAGGAATCGAACGGTCATGGAAATATCCAAACCAGTACAGTTTAGACTCGAAATTGTCGATCCCGGCACCGACGCACTGACCTACGAATTCGAGTTTTTGTAGTATTAACCCATAAAGCGATTTAATATCCTCATCGAAATAAACAGCTCCTCGTAACCAACCGCAGACTATATTTTACGAGCAATCTCGGGTACAGTCCACGGTGCTTTAAAGCACTAGCCCGCATCGATGTAAGTATCTGTTTTTTCGCTTAAATATCAGCTCTTTGCTCCCGGCGGGGCGACGCCTTGAGCAGCCTGTCGCAGTTTTATCAATAACCGTAATCCACGCATCTTCTGTCAGCAGTGCATGGCTTCAGTTGTTAAATCCCAGACCAGCTACTATAAGAAGATTGATGACTTTTATTTCATAGGCAATCAAAGTGTTAGGCCCCTTTTGCAAAACCTGTGATTTTTCGCTCAACAGGAATTCGACCGAAAACTAAAAAATGAATTTTCAATTCCAGACCGCCAAATATTTCCCTTTCCTACGTTGGGGCAAAAATCTAACCAAAGAAACAATTCGTGTAGACCTGTTAGCCGGTTTAACCGGCGCCGCTATCGTATTACCCCAGGGTGTTGCTTTCGCCGCAATCGCCGGTATGCCGCCGGAGTACGGTCTCTATACGAGTATGATACCGGCGATTATTGCCGCACTTTGGGGGTCGTCGTGGCACCTGGTTTCGGGCCCAACAACAGCCGCATCTATAGTCATGTTTTCATCGCTGAGCGCCATCGCTATACCCGGCAGCGCAGAATATATATCGATGGCGATCACGCTCGCGTTCATGGTCGGTGTTATACAGTTGGTGATGGGACTGATACGGCTCGGCACCCTGGTCAATTTTATATCTCATTCAGTCATAATTGGATTTACTGCAGGCGCGGCCTGCCTGATCGCGGCCAAACAAAGTAAAACATTTCTGGGTATCGACTTACACGATGGTGAACACCTGACTCAGGACCTGAGTTACCTGTTCACTCATTGGGACGCACTGCACCCGCTGGCCACAGCAGTGGCGCTGACAACACTGGTAACCGGTGCAATTGCGCACAAAATTGACCCCAGGTTTCCCGGCATGATCGCGGCCCTCCTGTTTGGCAGTATCGTCGCCGTTTTATTGAATTTTTCATTCGGTGAAGGGTTTACCGGGATTGAGATGGTAGGCGCATTGCCACGCCAGTTACCGCCTCTGTCGGCACCTGTATTTTCCCTCGTTATGTTAAGAGATCTGGCACCGCTGGCACTGGCAATGACACTGTTTGCGCTGACCGAGGCGGTATCAATTGCACGTTCAATCTCGGTCAAATCGGGACAACCAGTTTCGGGGAACCAGGAATTTATCGGGCAGGGGCTTTCGAATATTGCGGGTAGTTTTTTCTCTTCTTTCGTCGCCACGGGTTCGTTTAACCGTAGTGGCGCCAACTATGATGCGGGTGCCCGTACGCCTTTAGCAGCAGCTTCAGCCGGTGTAATGCTGATCATTATCGTACTGGCTGTTGCGCCTTTAACGGCCTATTTACCGAAGGC
>JBGUEB010000221.1:0-5980 GCA_041821565.1 Gammaproteobacteria bacterium
ACTTGTCTATCACGTCGCGCTAATTTAGGTAAAGCCTGTTTTCAGAAAATAGGTATACTGCCCCCTGATTCCCGAGATGTGTATGATGAGAGGAAAGATTTCCAAGAGAGTAGAATTATGACCGCAACAAAAAGAGTGTTTATCGTAATATCTATGGCCTTAGTGGCCATGACGCTCTATCTATGGGGGCACCTGGACGGACGCGCAGGTATCGTATCCAGTTTTATAAGCGAGTCAAATGCCGCTGAAAGTCCGTCGACAATATCCCCGGTGAAGGCACGGAGTCGTGATTTCTATGCGCCCAACAGCGAGGATTTAGGGCCAGACGAAATGCGCCTGATTGCCTGCGGCACCGGCATGCCTACGGCGCGTCCGAAACAGGCGGCGTCGTGCTGGCTGCTCGAGTTGGGCAACGGTGATAAATTTATTTTCGACGTCGGCACCGGATCGGCCGAGCGTATCGCAGCCATGCAGATACCCTACAATTTCCTCGATAAGGTTTTTCTGAGTCACCTGCATACAGACCACTTCGGTGATCTGGATGCGTTGTTTGTCGGTGGTGCACTGTCTGGTCGTCAAAAGCCGTTACGCGTTTGGGGGCCCAGTGGTGATACGCCGGAGCGAGGTACGAAGTACGCGCTGGAACACTTGCAGAAAGCGCTGACCTGGGACCTCGATGGCCGTAAGGGAATCACCGATCCACGCGGATACTATATCGAGACTAACGAGTTCGACTACAAGGGCATGAATCAGATCATATTCCAGGAAAATGACGTAACGATTCGATCCTTCCCGGCCATCCATTCCCTGGACGGTCCGGTGAGCTTCACCCTCGAGTGGAACGGTTTCAAGTTCGTATTCGGAGGCGATACTTATCCGAACAAGTGGTATGACGAGTATGCGAAGAATGCCGACCTGGCGATTCACGAATCTTTCATCGCTGCGCCTGACCTGATTGTCAAATTCAAGTTCACTCCGCAAGGCGCGCTAGCGGTGGGCACCCAGATCCACACCGCACCCGAAGCGTTTGGCAAAGTGATGTCGCGTATTGAACCGCGGATGGCCGTGGCCTATCACTTCTTCAAGGACTTCGACACCACCGCGGCGATCAATGATCGCATCCGGACTACTTACGACGGTCCGCTGAGTCTCGCCGAAGACTACATGGTGTGGAACATCACCAGGGACGATATTCGCGTGCGGCTGGCGATTGTTGACGAAGACGTCTGGCCACCCCCTCCCAGCGAAGAACCCCAGGTACCCGATGCAAGTCTCAGGATTCCTTTTTCGGACATGATTTCGGGCGGCAAACTAGATGTGAAGGATGTGATTCAGCCCATTTATGATGAGATCAATGAGAAGTATGGGCTCGATGAAAAGCAGGGCGATTGATTAGATTTACAATTGGAACAAAAAGCCGGGTTTAGCCCGGCTTTTTGTTGAGCAAGACACTCACCATTTCGGCATACTGTTTCCTGACCCTAGAATCCTCGCATTCGTAATAATATGGCTTTATTTATTCGTTTCTTTTTAGCTGGTTTGCTCATCATCTGGTCGCCTTTTTCAAGGGCCGACTGGATGAACCTCACCGGCGCCGAAACCGCACAGAACATTATCGAAATTTATGTGCTCGACGATCAAGTCAAGGTAAAGCTGGAAGTTTATATAGGTGATCTGGACAAGTTTGAGGAACTCATACCTGATGAATGGTTTAAGGATTCCGGAAGCAAGCGCCCGTCCCTGGAACAGCGAATGCAAACATTTGCCACTGAACGCTTGCAATTTATTACCGGCGAGGGAGTGACCTTGCCGGCGAAGCTGGTGTTGGCTGAACCGCGTCAACGAGTGGACCGGCAGTCGGCTTATGCCGGTATGATCAATCCGCTGACTCGCCGGCGTGCCCAGGAAGCACCGTCGGACAAGCGGGTGCTGTACGCCGAAATCATTTATCCTTTCGATGGAAAACCCGATCAGCTAAAAATTATTCCGCCGCTGGATGATCAGGGTTTTGTCACTGCCACCATCGGTTTTGTTGCTTATCATCATGCCGTGCCAATTATCGATTTCCGCTTTCTCGGACAAACTGCAACCCTGAATCTCGACTGGCAGGATCCGTGGTATACGAGTTTCGATAACAAAAACCTGAGCCGACACCATAAGTACCCGTTAATGCTTTACCTTTATGTTGAACCGCGCCAGGTGAGGCTGGAATCACTTTTGCGTTTCACCGATATTGCAGAGCTGACTGATTTTAGTGTTGATGATTCTCAACTGAGTGACAAAGACAAGCGCCAGTTGTTACAGCAACATGTTAAAAATTACTATGCCGATAAAGATACGCTAGAGATAGACGGCGTTTTTTTCAAACCCGATTCGATACGTGTCGAGTTTTTGCATGCCACCTTAACCGGATTAAAAGTGATCGATATCGAGACCGCGATGGATGAGCCTTCACTGCTCGTCGGGGTCAGCCAGCAATATTTGATAACGGCGTTACCACAAACGATCGATTCACTCTGGCCCTTTTTTAATCAAAAAATTAATCGCATTCCAGTGGTTGTGACCGACCCGGTTGGCCCATTGATGAGCCTGATTGATAAAGACGACCCGGAATTTGGCTGGCAGAATTTTCTTAAGCAATACAGTGATCCGGTGCTCCATCCAGTCGATGTCAATACGGGTTGGAGTATTACGATACCTTACCTGGGTGAAACGAAAATAGTTAGCTGGCTGCCAGAAGAACAGGAGGCGCTAGATATCGTTAACGCCGTGCTAGAGAATGTGCGTGTCGCATTTATCGAGAAAGACCCGGCCAGGTTTTCGCTGGTACTTGGACAGGTGATTAGTTCTGAGCAGGTTGGGGTATTGCAAAAGGAATTGGCAAAACTATTTTCACCCAATGTCACCGGTGGCGGCACCAGTTCAGTACAGGCGTTTTCCGATATGCAGATCAATGGCATGCGCGAGTTAGATGACCCGGATGGCTTTATCGCAACCATCAGCGGTTCGGCCAGCATCAGCGCCAAACACTGGGGGCATATCGACCAACGGCAGTTTCAATTTCAGTTGTTGGTTGATTTGATCGAAGTTGACCAACAGTGGCGCCTGGCCGATCTGACCGTGGTTGATATTAAACGAGCCAAATAAATGCTGCCCCGTTAACTTACTGTGAATTCGGCTAGAAGCCTTATTTATAAAAGTCATGACTTAATCTGACATATAGAATTAAAATAAAGGTCGTCATGCCGGCGAAGGCCGAAACGTCGGACCGCGGTATCCATTGCTACGAAGTTATGATATTAAATAAATTACTGATTAATGGGCTTATTCCGGGGCCAATATTACCTTCAGCGATTATTTATAATGGATACCGGCCTTCGCCGGCATGACGTATTAAATTTTTTAGTCCGCGTTAAAATTAAGTCGGCCAAAGATCTACACCCTATTAAACCTGTTACATCACCCTTTTCAGGTATTTTTCAAGAAATATTCCGGACAGTAGTGTAGCCATAGAATGTTGTCTCAATCTCGAAATTATCTAAAATTAATATTGACCATTGCCCTGTCGCTACTTTGTGTGGCAACCGCATCGGCTCACTTCAAGCTGAATTTAAATGTACGAATTCTGCATGTCGAGCATTTGGCGGATGGTTTGAATGTTTACATGCGTTTGCCGATGCCATACCTGGTGGCACATTTACTCGGTGAGATTGATGAAGACGGACTACCGGCACCCGCGCCTTATACCAGTAATCGGCTCGAGCAAGGCAAGCTGGTTCACACTGTCGATGTAGCACAGCTAAGACAGTCTACCGATGGCCTTGCTTTGCTTGCTATGCAGGGTATCGATGTCTCTATTGATGGGGAAAATGTCAAAGCGACAGTTGAGCGCATCAAAATATACAGGAATGGCACCCAACCTGATTTTGCCACGCTGAGTGATGCCAGGCAGGCCTTCCAGGGAAAACAATCATTCGATCAATTCGAGCAGGATATCTACGTGGGTGACACCACCATCGATGTGCTGTTGCGATACGCCACCGAGGATGCCGTGTATCAGTATGCACTCTCAAGCAATTTAAATCCCGGCCTGCCGGATCAGGATGAGACCGCTAACCTGGTTCTGGATTACAGTCCCAGCGGGGTACAGGTTTTTCGTGCTCGCGGTTTATTGCGCGAGCCTGTCGTGGTTACCCGTTCAGTGCTGGACGCGGTAGTGACGTTTATCAAGGAAGGTGTTACCCATATCCTCGAGGGCCTAGATCACGTTCTGTTTGTAATCTGCCTGGTACTTGGCGCCATGCATCTCAAACCACTACTCTGGCGCGTGACCGGGTTTACCATCGGCCATAGCATCACACTGTCTATCGGCTTCTTTGGATTTGTGCCTAACGCCGCCTGGTTTGTGCCCGCCGTTGAGACCGGCATCGCACTGTCGATTATCTATGTTGCAGTGGTAGCAGTGGTACCGGGTTTGCAACAGAAAAAAGGCGAATGGGCCGTGGTGGGCGTTACCGGGTTAATTGGTTTGTTGCACGGGCTCGGGTTTTCGTTTGTGCTGCAGAACATCCTGCAGGTGACTTCACCAAATATCTGGCAAAGTCTTGTAGCATTTAATATTGGCGTAGAGCTAGGTCAACTGTTGATCGTAATAGGTGCATGGTTTGTGTTTTATTTAATCGGCCTGCTGGGCGCTAGAGCAGCAAAGATAAACCAATACCTGGTTGCGAGTGTTTGCGCCCTTACCGCGTTTTACTGGGTCATAGAACGCGGCGGCAATATTTTAGCTAATATATAACTCTATGCAGAATCAGTTACTCAGCTGAAAAGTATGAGTATCAACAACCTGGTTTATCAATCGACTCGTGATTGGTCGTAAGCAAATCAAACCGTTGCTTTAGGAGGTCCTTAGATTTCTGTTTGGATTCTTTGAGAAAAATACCCTGTTCCGCAACCTGATAGTAAAGAGCCAGCCGCGCTCGTACTTCAGCATCAGCTTGTTTAAAATTCATATCAGTAAATAAGCCTGTTATAAACAGCAGTCTTTGTTGATCTACTTTCCGTATAGTGGATCGTGCTTTTTTATCATGCCTCGCATAGGCACGAATAGCGACTTCATATCGACCGACTTTCTCGGTCGTAATAATCGTTATCAACTTGAAAAATATCTCCCTGGCATCTTTACTATCCTGAATGCTTCGCTCTATTACATTTATCGTCAGAGTTCTCGCCCAGTAGTTCAGCATTTCCCTAATTAGTGTTTCGTGGTTTTTAAAATGCCAGTAAAAACTGCCTTTGGTCACCCCCAGTTGACGTGCCAAATATTCGACATTGACTTTATGGATGCCCTCATTATCAAGGGTTTCAAGGCCCTGTTTTAGCCAGTCCTCAGCTTTTAACCGATTACGCTTATTCACCCTAAATAACCAATTGTGATTAAATTTTGCTTATTATACAATGAATTTATAACATACGGACGCGTATGTTGCAGTCTTAAAAAACCTGGCTCTCTCGGAGGCACAAATGAAACTGAAACAACTCGAAAACACTATTCTCGTCCTTCTGGCGGCATTGGTGTTCATCAGCGGCAGCGCTCAGGCACAAAGCGACAAGCCGAACATCCTATTTATCGTCTCCGATGACACCGGGTACGGGGATCTTGGTCCCTATGGCGGCGGCGAAGGGCGCGGCATGCCGACACCCAATATCGACCGCATGGCTGGGGATGGCATAACTCTGTTCTCATTTTATGCTCAGCCAAGCTGCACACCGGGCCGGGCAGCCATGCAGACGGGCCGCATTCCCAACCGCAGTGGCATGACCACGGTGGCGTTCCAGGGCCAGGGCGGCGGTCTGCCGGCAGCGGAATGGACTCTGGCATCGGTGCTCAAAAAGGCTGACTACCAGACCTATTTCACCGGCAAGTGGCATCTGGGCGAGGACGACTCTGCTATGCCAAATGCCCAGGGTTACGATGAGA
>JBGUEB010000222.1:0-5970 GCA_041821565.1 Gammaproteobacteria bacterium
AAACCTGCCTAACGACGAACAGGTAACCGAACGCATAGGTCAAAACAGGGGTTTGACTCGCCCCGAACTTTCTATTTTATTGTCATATAGCAAGTTAACCTATAAAAATGCGCTGCTGGAATCATCATCTTTGTCGGAAGAATGTTACAACAACCTGTTACTGGAGTACTTTCCAAAAACACTACGCCAATTATACGCCGCTGAAATTTTACAGCACCCGTTGCGCAAGGAGATTATCGCCACCCTGTTAAGTAACATGATTACGAATAACATCGGTATCGGATTTGGTTTCCGGATTCGTGAAGAGACAGGCGCCAGTATCGAAAATATCGCGAAGGCCTACGTGGTTTGTGTCGATGTACTCGAGCTGGACGATACCTGGGCTGAACTGGAAAAACTGGATAACGTCGTCCAGGAACACCATCGCTACGAATGTTTTAGAGCGGTTAGTGGTTTACTGGAACGTTCGATTAGCTGGCTGTTGCGTAATAAAAGTGCGGGTTTCGATGTTAGTCATTTAATTGAGCGTTACAAAACCGATATCAAGATATTGCGTAACACAATTCCAAACGCAATTATCGGACGTTCGCGTAAAAACCACCTGGCGACGCGAAAAATGTTTATCAAATACAAACTACCGGCCGCGCTCGCAGTTGAACTCGCCGACAAAACCACACTGGCATCCGCATTTGATATTATCGAGATCAAGAGCAAGCTTTATAGTAGTACCGATAACGCCGCCAGGGTGTTCTACGCATTGTCCGAGCGCCTGCAGTTACACTGGATTCGTAACGCTATTTCGCAAACTATTGTGCGGAATCACTGGAACCACCTGGCAATCGTCAACATGCGTAACGATCTTCACGCCAATCAGCGTAACCTGACCGAGATAGTACTCCATTCGATCGACAACAAGCGCCATACCACGAAGGCTTTAAAGCAATGGGAAAAGCGTCACTCTGAAGCACTCGAGCGTTATGATCACATGATCAACGAATTGAATGCGATGCAAACCGTGGATTTCCCGGCGATGAGCGTGGCCGTATCGGAAGTCCGGCGACTGGTCGGCCTGGCACAGCAGGAACGTTACCGCGCAGAATGAGGCAGTGGCTACCCCAGATGCTATCGAGTAGCAATCGTGTTATTTTAATTGACCTGTATCAATATCCAGACTCATAAATACCTATAAGATTAAAGTCCAATGGACAATTAATAGGGAATGAATTACTTTACTAACATCAATTAAACAGGGCAGACTCCGGGAGGAATCGAATGAAACTTATAAAAAACTGTACAAGCTTCCTTTTCATAGTGGCTCTATCGACTGGAAGTGTGAGTGCGCAGGATTCTGACAGTTCTCGCACATATCATCCATTCCTTAATGATACATTCAATATAGGTTTGGGTGTATACAGGCCGGCTAAGAAAACTGTGTTCAGTGGAGACACGGAAGTCGGTAGTGGTGCAAGTGGAAGCACTGAAGCAAATGACGATCAGTCGACTGGTTCGCTGAATTTCCGCTGGCGTTTCACTAAAAATTGGTCTTTTCAGGGCACCTACTGGGCAACCGACTCTACAAATAATTATGTCCTGGATGAGCCTATCACGGTTACTGACCCGGATACTGGAGAAGAGGTTACATTCCAGGCCAATGCTGATATCGCCCTGGGGCTTGATACTACAATTGCACGCCTGTTCTGGGGCCGCTCCTTTTTCAGGAAACCCAATCATGACTTCGGGGTTGGAGCTGGATTACACTGGATTGAACTAGATTTTTTTATCGAGGGAGTGGCTTCTGTAGATGGAGCACCCCCCGGCCCAGCACGCCGTGAAAATATCTCGGCCTCGGTCCCGCTGCCAAATTTAGGCATCTGGTATATGTATAGCTGGTCGCCAAAATGGGTGCTTATGACTCGACTGGACTGGTTGGACGTTACTATTGAAGATATATCTGGCAGCATGTACGACGCCTCGGTAGGTCTGAATTATCAGATGTCCGACCATTTTGGCATTGGCTTCGCCGTCAATGCATTCGCACTGGACGTAAAAGTAAAAGACGGATTAACGAAGGTAGGTCTCGAATCCGAACAGATCGGACCTCGCATAAACATCACCTGGAACTGGTAAATAACCTGTGACATCGCTTAAACCCGGCCAGCCGTGACCGGGTTTAAGCGATTGAGGCTGTGGCTTGCTTAACCCGGAAACCTGCCGATTTCTAATAACCTGTAATCCCCTGCTCCAACAGGTATATTAAAGCCCGATTTGTTGGGTCAAATATTTACAGACTTCCATTGTGAATCCTGCATGAAAGCCCCGATTATCCGTCTGACCACCTGCTTTCTGATAGCCATGCTTTCAAGCACTGTAATGGCGCAGGAATCAGACAGTTCGACCAGTTACCATCCGTTTCTTAGTGACAAGTTCCATCTCGGAATAGGCGGGTTTTGGCCCCAGAAAACCGTGAAGTTACGGGCCGATGGTAGCTCTCCAGGTGACGAAATCAATTTTGAAGAAGATCTGGGTTTCGATGAATCAGAATCGACTACTTCGATTAATTTTCGCTGGCGCTACAGTAAGGGCTGGTCGTTCTGGGCCCAGTACTGGAAGGTTGATTCCGAAGGCAGTACAGTCCTCGAGGAAAATTACCAGTGGGAAGACGTGATCTTCAAAAAAGGTACCTTTGCGCGGGCGGGTTCCGATTTCACTGTCCTGCGCCTATTTTTTGGCCGTGCGTTCAAGTTCGGTGGACCCCGGCAAGAATTTGGAGTCGGCGCGGGTCTGCACGTAATCGAGATAGACGGATTTATCGAAGGTGAGATCATTACCGGAACAACCACTGAATTCCACCACGAAAAGGCTAAAGCCACTTTGCCGCTACCGAATATTGGAGCCTGGTACATGTATTCCTGGTCACCAAAATGGCTGGTGGATGCCAGGCTTGACTGGCTCAGTGCCAGTGTCGGCAAGTATTCCGGGGGATTGTGGCATGCCCAGGCCGGTATTCACTACCAGATATCCCAAGTATTCGGCATCGGGTTCGCCTACGCCAATTTCAATCTTGATGCAGATGTCGATGAAAGCGACTGGCATGGCAGTATAGAAACCCAACAGTATGGCCCGCGACTGGAGTTGACCGCGAGCTGGTAATTAGAAACAATTGACGGCAAGCGGGCAGTCCCATTTTAAAGCGTCGAGAGATTAAATCTTAGTCTAACCGATGTATTTTCTTGTCGTCCGAGCGGCGAACATAATCAAGAAACAGGTCGATAAATTTTTGCTGATACTGACGTAAGAATTTATCGTTGATATAGGCGATGCGACTGATTTCCCAGGGAAATAAATGACTCACGTCGCGACTGACAAAATTTTCATCCTCGCGGTCATCAAGCGCCATACTGGCAATAATGCCGACACCCATTTCCTCCTGCACATAGGTTTTTATGATATCGGTGTCGGCGGCGCTCAATACAACATGGGGCTGCAGATTAGCCTTCTGAAATGTATCGCTAAATGATTTACGGCCGGTAAATCCATAGACATAGGTTATCAACGGGTACTCGCATAAATCGGAAAGTCCAAGAGTCGGAATCGACTGCAATGGATGATCGGCAAGCGTTATCAGGCTTCGATTCCACTTATAACAGGGTATGTTGGTGAGCTGGCTTGATTCGGCCAGAGCCTCGGTGCAGATAGAAAAATCGATTTCATCATTCACCGCCCATTGCACCAACTGTCTGGGTGTGCCCTGGTGAATTTGTAATTCTACGCGCGGATAAGCAATATTGAAGGCCTTAATCACGGGCGGTAACACATATCGGGCCTGGGTATGCGTTGATCCAATGCGTAATGTCCCCTCACTCTGATTGATATGATCGTGACCAATCGCGCGAATGCTATTCACCGAGGCCAGTGTCACACGAGCGTGACTCACGACTTGATCACCGATCACGGTCAGGCCGGTTAATCGCTTGCCCTTGCGAATAAACAGGTCGGCGCCAATTTCCTCTTCGAGTTTCTTCAAGTGCTGTGAAACGGCAGACTGAACCAGAAACATTTCTTCGGCCGCCTTGCTGACACTAAAGTTACAGTCGATTAACTTGATCAGAGATTGTAGTTGTCTCAATTCCATTTCTAAGGAAGTATTTCATCAAATTAAATGATTTAGAACCCGTTATTATAATGATTCGTGATATCAAAAACGAGCCGAATCCAGCAATATTCTTCTCAGTTTTTCAATCTACTAGTACACTTGGGCTATGAATCGATTTCAGCAAAAGTTCGACCCAAAGGTCTGGGAAGTGGTCGCCAATATACCACCCGGACAGGTGATGGCCTATGGTGAAATCGCCCGCGCGGCTGGATATCCTCGTTACTCTCGCATGGTTAGCGCCGCAATGAGTCGCTCACCAGAGTCGCTGCCCTGGTTTCGAGTAGTCAGGTCCGATCGAACCCTTGCATTCGAGTACGGTTCTCCAGCGTACCGTGAACAGTCACAGCTACTGAAACTGGAGGGCGTTCGCTTCGATGGTAAAAAAGTCATCACTGTCGATCCTGCAACTAGCCTGGATAAAATGTTGTGGGGCCCGAGGGACTAAGCGTCTGTCAGATATTTAATAAATTGAAGATTGCTAAATATTTTAAACCGCTGCCTCGGTTACGCTTACTATTTTTTTGCATAGTCATTTATAGCATTTTCATTACTACCGTACAGGCGAATGAGTCGCTGTTCGGTCGCCCGGTAGCGGAATTCGAAGTACTGGGTAATAAAATAACCCAGGCGAGATTTGTTATCAGGTGGTCAAGAATAGAAATCGGCCAATCGTTAAATCAGGAAATGCTCGATCTGGCGCGTCAGAGAATAATGAACAAAGAACTCTTCAAAGAAGTGACCGTAAATGCCGTGGCCAGCGGGGACAAGGTCAGGATTGTCATCACCCTGGTGGAGAAACGTTACACCTTGTTGTTACCCCGTTTAAGCCGTAACTCCGACGGCGATATTAAAGTTGGATTACAATTAAGCATGGACAATCTCAACGGTGGCGATCAATCCTTGCGCCTATTAGCCGAGAGAGGCGAAGCAAGTACCGGTGAAGAATCTTCCCGCTATCGAATCGGGTACAGAATACCCCAGTACAGCCGACCATACGAATACTTCGTGGCGTTTGGCCAGGAAATTGCTAATACTGAAGATGTTGCCACTGGCTTCACCAACGAAGTCTACAACGATTTTATTTCATTCTCGGTTTCGCGCAAATGGTACGTTTCTAGTCTTCCGCGACAACTAAAGCTGTTTACTGGTTTTACCTATCAGCGGGTAGACTTGCGTGAGCCCTACCCCGAGGAGCTTGGTGGACTTGAACCCGGAAACTACAATCGCATAAACCTGAATCTCGAATACGATGGTATTAACTATGAAATATACCGTCGCACGGGCCGGCACTACTTCTTCACCTATCAACAGGGCCTGGAGGCTCTGGGTTCAGACTTTGATTCTAGCCTGTTTGAAATGGATGCTCGTTTCTATCAGCCGATAAACGACCTGGATAATTTTAATTACCGACTTTTTACGGGCCTGTCGCACAACACTCCCTTTAATAGTCAGAATTATAATATTGGCAGTTCGAAAACAATTCGCGGAATTGACAGGGGATCGTTTTCGGGTGATGCATTGCTATTCGGAAATTTCGAATATATAAAAGGCTTTAAAAAATACCGTAAATTTCGGACTAGCGCTTTTATTGATATAGGCAATGTCTACGAAGATGTTAAATCAATCGATATTACCGATTTACGCGTCGGTATTGGTGTGGGTTTACGCTGGAAAGCCGTATCCTTTGTGAGGACTGATCTGGTTGTCGATGTTGGCTACGATATCGATACCGGCAACGTCAAGTTTTATGCCGGTACCAGGCTCAACTTTTAAACAGCTGGATAGTTTACAAAAACAGCTATCGTCATGCCGGCGCC
>JBGUEB010000223.1:0-5942 GCA_041821565.1 Gammaproteobacteria bacterium
GACGATGGCTCGGAGGCCGCGGTATGACGATGGCTCGGAGGCCGCGGTATGACGATGGCTCGGAGGCCGGTATGACGATGGCTCGGAGGCCGCGGTATGACGATGGTTCGGGGGCCGGTATGAAGTGCTCGGAAGCCGGGATCGCCCCTTCCTGCCCTAATCGCGGAAATTATTAAACTGCAGGGGTATGCCGAGATTGGCTTCTTTTAGCAATTTCATAACTTGTTGCAGATCATCTCGTTTCTTGCCGTTGACCCGCACCTGCTCCCCCTGGATTGACGCCTGCACCTTTAATTTCGAGTCCTTGATGAGTTTGACGATCTTGCGCGCAAGATCCTTATCCAGTCCTTCCCGGACCAGTACCTGTTGGCGTGCTCTTTTATTCATTTCGACAATATCGGCAAATTCGAGACAGCTTACATCGATACCGCGTTTCGACATCTTTTCTTTCAGAATCGGCGTCATTTGCTTGATCTGAAATTCAGATTCAGTGATCAGGGTTAACTGGTTTTCCGCTTGCTCGATGCGCGCATCGGAACCCTTGAAGTCGTATCGCGTACCAATTTCACGATTGGCCTGATCGATTGCGTTACTTAGTTCGTGATGATCAACTTCGGAAACAATATCAAATGAAGGCATAATTAGTCAGGGTGTAATAGTTAAAACGCTAAAGTCGTGATTGAAATTATAATCGGGAATTGCCAGGTTTTGAAACTGGTTTTGCCCCCTTATTGCGCGACCGGCAAAATCGTATCTGGCCTTTCCGCAGGATTCTCGCAGAGAGTATTCCCTGTCCAAAACCAGCGGGCAACCAAAATCTGTGCCGATCCCGTAAGCGACAAAGTATTTCACGTTTCGAGAACGTAGTCGATTCCGGGCAAAATCCGGCTGCCGACTGGAAGCGGACTCCGGGTCCTGTAAATCGTCTGATCGTTGAGTTAAATCTTTTAACAGACGATCGGAGCGCCGAATCAACAGTATCGTCAAATTATCCTGCACCAGCCATACTGGTTGATCGACTGGTATCTCGCGTAATGTGAATCGATAACTGGACTCAATCGTCGATGGCCTGAAATCGATTGTATAGTCGAGTACTACAAACAGAACCGCACTGGCCAGTAAAGCCATCAACCATCTGGTCGCTCGAACTAATAATTGGCGCTTGTTCACCTGAGATTTTTCGACAACCTTAAATCACTACCCGGTAAAGCAATCTATAGCTGGATGTCTTCACCTGCTTGCTGTGTGCAGTACAGGCTTAATTGCGAAAACAGGTCTTTTTGCATATCTCCGTTAAGACACCAGAGCTCATTCGTTTCATCGTAATCGAAGTGATAGCCGCCGGATTTAGCAGCCACCCAGATCTGGCTTAACGGGGTTTGTTTATTGATAATAATTCGACTGCCGTTACTGAATTCGAGGGTCAGGATATCGGCAACATTGTCATAGTCGATGTCGGTGCCTGATTCTTCGATCGCTTCCTCAATCGCAATCATGGTTTCTTCCGCGAGCTGGTTAAATTGTGACTCATTCATATCAGTCTTCCTTGAATGTCAGCGATACCGAGTTGATGCAATATCGATTTCCGGTAGTTTCACGAGGGCCATCTTCGAACATATGTCCGAGGTGGCAGCCACACTTATCACACATCACCTCGGTACGTCGCATGCCCAGAGAACCGTCTTCCTTGTAACGAATCGCCTGGTCTGATGCGGGGCGATCAAATGACGGCCAGCCTGAACCCGAATCGTACTTGGTCTCCGATCGAAACAGGCTTTCGCCGCAGCATTTACACAGGTATTCACCAGTGCGTTTATTATGATTGTATTCGCCGCTAAACGGTGCTTCTGTACCCTTGCCGCGGCAAACGTAATATTCTTCCGGCGTTAACTTATCGCGCCATTGTTTATCTTCATTCATTTGTATAGCCTCGCCCGTAAAACCATCATTGTTTATATAACTCCTTACCATCAACCAGGTAAACCCAGCCTTTCGCGATACGGTAAATTAACCAGATGGCAACGACTGGCAAAACCACCCAGTGAATCAACAGGAAAAAGGACAGAACGCCGATAACTGTCCACAAAAGCCCGTACCAAAAGGTTCTTTTTTGCCACTCAAAGTGCGATTCCAGCCAGCTATCCTTGACCTCGTCTTCCTTGATGTAATTGATAATAATGCCGGCGACAGCGGTAATCAGAAACACGAAAGATAAAGCCTGAAGTATATAAACCAGGTAGGTAATTTTTTTCGCCTCGTCGTCGGAAATAGTATTATTCATGATATACACCCCTGCGCGCAATTCGACTGGCCACAGTTTATCACTTGATTAACTCGTCGAACCGGGCCTGATCGATCACTTCGACCCCCAACGACTGCGCTTTACTCACTTTCGAACCAGGTTTTTCGCCGGCAATCACGGCGCTGGTTTTCGTCGAGACACTGCTGCTCACCTTTGCGCCTCGCGCTTTCAACAGGGCTGCTGCCTGCTCCCGGGTGAGCTCCCCGAGGCTGCCCGTGATTACGAATGTCTTACCCGCCAATGGTAACTCCGATGTCGGCTGCGGTGCAGAAATATCAGGCCAATGTATACCCTGCACTACCAGCCCTCGAACGATTTCCAGGTTCTGGTCCTGGCTGAAAAACCGAACCACATTCTCGGCAACGACAGGACCCACGTCTTCAACCTGTTGCAGCGTATCGATGTCGGCATCTATGAGCGCATCCAGATTGCGGAAGTGATTCGCCAGGGACTCGGCCGTGGTCTCGCCCACTTCGCGTATGCCGAGCGCAAAGATAAAACGACCCAGGGTCGTCGATTTGCTGGTTTCGAGACTCACTAAAAGATTTTGCGCCGATTTTTGCGCCATGCGATCCAGCGCGGAAACCTGCGACAGTTGCAGATGATACAAATCACCAATTGATTTTATCAATCCAAGCTCGACCATTTGTTCGACCAGTTTATCGCCCAGGCCTTCGATATCCAGGGCCTTGCGCGAGGCAAAATGTCTAATTGCCTGCTTACGTTGTGCAGCGCAAACCAGTTCACCCGAACATCGATATGCCGTCTGGCCTTCGTTCTTCACTACTTCCGAATTACAAACCGGGCAGCGTTCCGGCATCTCGGGCCGCGGCAGCACACCGCTTCGTTGTTCAATAACCGGAGCAACCACTTCCGGAATGACATCGCCGGCACGACGCACGATGACCACATCGCCGATTCGTATATCCTTGCGTTCGATTTCATCCATGTTGTGCAGCGTTGCATTACTGACCATCACTCCGCCCACTGCAACCGGTTCGAGACGTGCTACCGGGGTCAGCGCCCCGGTGCGTCCTACCTGGAAATCGACGTCCAGTAAACGTGTCATGACTTCCTGTGCGGGAAACTTGTAGGCAATTGCCCAACGCGGTGCCTTTGCCACAAAACCCGCCTGTAGTTGTTGCTGGATGTCGTCCAGTTTGAATACGACACCATCGATATCAAACGCCAGTGATTCACGTTTAGACAGGATAGCCTGGTAGTAATCGATGCAACCCTGAACAGCTTTGACACGCTCGATATAAGGACTGATGGGCAGCCCGATTGAAGCGAGATACTGCATTCGTTCATACTGGCTATGCGGCAGGTCATTGCCTTCAACCCAGCCAATCGCGTAGCTACAAAATGACAATGGTCTGCTCGCCGTAATTCTGGAGTCGAGCAATCGCAGGCTGCCGGCGGCGGCATTTCTCGGGTTGGCGAAAATCTTAGCGTCAATTTTTGCCTGGTAATCGTTTAAGCGGGCAAAACCGAGATGGTCCATAAACACCTCTCCTCGTACCTCAATCCTTTGCGCCTGCCCTTCACCGATCAATCGAAGCGGTATTGAAGGCAAGGTTTTGACGTTGGCGGTAATATTTTCTCCGGTTTTACCATCGCCGCGGGTCGCCCCCCGAACCAGTATTCCGTCTTCGTATAACAGGCTAACTGCGAGGCCGTCCAGCTTAGGCTCGGCCGTATAGGCCAGTTGAGAACCCTTGTTCACTACCATGTCGAGCAGACGTTTTTCGAATGCCTGAATTTCTGATTCATCAAATGCATTGTCGAGCGACAGCATTGCGACTTCGTGCTGAACCGACTCAAAATGGGTTGCCGGTGCCGAGCCCACACGTTGAGTAGGCGAATCATCGATAATCAGCTCGGGATACTGCTGCTCCAGTTGCTGAAGATTGCGGTACAGGCGATCATAGGCCTGGTCGGTTATTTGCGGGTCATCAAGCACATAATAGCGATGATTATGCAGATTGATCTCGTCTCGTAGTGAACGGATTTCGGCGGTAACGGACTCTGGGGCTGGCATAAGAGATTTAAGTCCGAGAATCAGCTCGCCAGCTTTTCTCGAACCCTGGTAACATTGCTGATCGTGAGCAGTTCATTATCTGACTCGAATACCTTCACATTTAATATTCGCACCAGTTCGTCAATCTTCTTCAGCAATACTTCGTAGGAATGTCTCGGCGTCGCATTCGAATCGAGATCGATAAAGCACTGCAGGCCCAGGGTGGTAAAGTCGAGCGCACCCATATCGCAAAAATCACCTGGTGCGGAAAGACTCGTCACGCTAAAACAGAGTTCGTCCTGTTGACGCATTTCGAGCAAGCCATCGTCATTCATTTCAAACCCGGTATGCCGTACCGCGGATTCGATTTCTTCGCCGGTGATTAGACGATTATCCGGGTGCCTCAACAAATAACTAATCAGGTTTTCCTGGTCAACGGCAGCGACAGCTTCGGCGACAAATAAATCCACTGCCGGCAGCTTACGCGGCGCCAGGTCGGCTTCGATAGCGGGGTTGATTTTGATCTGTTCGAAACTCTCGTGAGTGTTAGTTTCTTGCATGATTTGATTCAGATTTTCAAGCTCTTCGCGAAGCTGTTCGTCCTCGATAAAGGCCGAGTCAATTTCTTCGCGAGCGAAGGTTTGCATTGCAACCCGCTTGCGCAGCCTGCTCTGGTGCTGACTGAATAAATAAATTCCGACCAGTAAAACAATACCGACAATCGCGAGTACCCAACGCAGAGCTGAAGCATCCATGCGTTATGCCTCGAGTATCCTGGATATTAGCGGGTTGATGAGCACCTTCAGGCTTCCGCTAACTCGACAGCTTCACCAACATCTACCGATACCAGGCGCGATACTCCCGGTTCGTGCATGGTCACGCCATTCAGGTTCATCGCCATTTCGATGGTGATTTTGTTGTGTGAAATTATAATAAATTGCACCTGTTCTGCCATTTCCTCCACCATTGCACAAAATCTGCCTACATTGGCATCATCCAGTGGTGCATCAACCTCGTCCAGCATACAAAATGGCGACGGATTGAGTTCAAATATGGAAAATATTAATGCTACCGCAGTCAATGCTTTCTCTCCACCCGATAACAACTGTAAATTAGTGATTCGTTTACCTGGCGGCCTGGCCATAATCATCACCCCGGTATTCAACAGGTCGTTCTCGGTGAGTTCAAGACGGGCCTCACCACCACCAAACAATTTAGGGAAACGATCACTTATGCGCTTATTGACCAAATCAAAGGTTTCCTTAAACCTGTCTTTGGTTTCCCTGTCTATTTTCCGAATCGCGGATTCCAGTGTTTCCAGTGCCGATACCAGATCATCGTTCTGTGCATCCAGGTACTCCTTACGCTCGGACTGTTCTTTATGCTCGTCGATTGCGGCCAGGTTGATTGGGCCCAGGCGCTCTATGCGCCGGATCAGGGCTTCGAGCCGATTTTGCCATTCGCCCGTTTCAGCAGCCGGATCCAGGTTCTGGACTAAATCTTCTAAATCGAAGCCGGTTTTTTGTAATTGTTCTTCAATGGTTTTGGAGCGAATGTTGAGTTCCTGGCACTGCATTCGCTGCGCCTCGAGTTGATTCCGGGCTTCCTCGGTGACTTGCT
>JBGUEB010000224.1:0-5888 GCA_041821565.1 Gammaproteobacteria bacterium
GTTGTGCCGACAGCATTGCCGAGAGATCCTGCGACTCAAAAAAGACATCATTCTGAGCAAACGCTTCGAGTCGGGGAATTAAGTGCAATATTCCATTGAATACCATATCGGCGAATCGATTCGCTGCCGCCCCGTCTGACAGTTTAACCGACTCGGCCAGCATCTGGCTGATCAATCCAGATAACTTGGCGAGCAGGTATACAGCGAGACTAAAGAATACAGCCTGGGGTATTTTTTCCAGCGCCAGAATTGCGACCAGGCCGAGCATACCTACCAGTAGTACCTCGAGCCATAATGCCAGGGTCCAGTAGATAGCGATATCAAAACCGGCGGTCAAGCTAACAATCGGCAACACGGGCAACACCAGAATTGAGGAAATGCTCGCTATCGCCAGGAATTGCGCGGCAATGTATTGCCAGCGTGAAATGGGCATGGTCAACAGCCGTTCAAACTGCTTGAATTCGAAATCTTGAGCTACACTTGTAGTAACTAATAACAGTGCCAGGAACACCAGGCTGTAACGCAGTATATCGGCCAAAAGCGCTGCCGCAATTTCATGACTGTTAACAATAGCCAGTTCAGTAATAAAGCTACTCAGCAGTCCAGTAACGATTACCAGGATCGAAACCAGGGCGAACAAACGCAGATTTAGGACACCCAGCAATAAAAAACGAAACAATGATATAGTTTGACCCATCATTTGAGTAGCTAGCACCTTGATAAAATTAACAAAAATACTGAAATTTGAACATCAGATTCTGGCAACCTTGCTGCTGGTTTACCATGGCTTAATCTGGTCGGAACTTCAGCCCCAGCAAAATATAGCCCTGCTCCTCGTATTGTATGGGCTATTTTTGCTCTGGCAACCTCTGTGGAACAAGGATTCAAAAATCCGGAAACTGCCTCTTATAACTATAGGCATTTCTTTCATATTAGTTTCATATTATTTTCCCAGTGAATCACTGGTTTTCTTCGGCCTGGTTTTATCGGGACTGATTGGTAGTCGCCTGTTAAGCCGAACATCGCGGCATTCTTTCGACCTGGCCGCGCTGATAATAATTATCCTTGAAATAGTGATTGGGGTGGTGCCGGCTACTTTCGAGCAGGTCGAGCTACCGCCACAGTTTACCACCTATATGCAGCCTGTCATCCTGGTGCCGATTTTGCTGCTTTATCTCGCCCCCAACCAGGACTATAGCGATCAGGAACGCAATCGAATCGATTTAATGCACGGCCTGCTGGCCTCGACCCTGGTCTTCATCGTTCTATTAGGTGGTATTGTTATCAACCTTTTATATGGTGTCGACTATATCGATGGTTTATTGCTGACCGTATTTATTGTTGCAACCCTGACCATCGGTATTAGCTGGTTCTGGAATCCGGGCGTAGGTTACTCGGGTATACGGGTGTTATTGAATCGATATACGATGACGATTGGCACACCATTCGAAACCTGGATCAATACGCTGACTTCATTGATAGAGGAACATTACCTGACCCCCGCGGAATACCTGGACGCTGCCTGTGAACACCTGGTTGAAAATGAATGGTTAAACGGGATTCAATGGAAATTCAGAAGCTACCAGATTAGTTCCGGTGAAAAAAAGGGCATCAAAGTAGAACATGTACTCAACCCCAAGGCCAGTGTTGAAGTTTATTTTAAATCCAATCCCGGTACTGCGCTGGAACATCACACCCTGTTACTCATTCGCATGGCATACCAGTTTTATCTTTCCAAGCTCAACCAGGAAAAAATTCGAACTACCGAACATTTTGCGACGATACACCATACCGGTGCGCGCTTGACACACGATATGAAGAATATCCTGCAATCAATCCGAACCTCACTGGATATTCTTAACCTGGACAAGACCTCGAAAAGGCAGCAGGAGCTCCTGCAATTAAATTTGAACCAGATTAGCACTCGCCTGGAAAATACCCTGAGCCGACTCAAAGCACCCGATATGGATACCCAGATTAAGTTACTCAACTGTGAGCTGTGGATGGATAAACTCGCAGCCGCGCATCAGTCGAACCCACGCATCCTGATTCAGCGCGAGATAGAATCCAATATTAACCTGCCGGTGGATTTATTCGATAACGTGGTCGAAAACCTGGTCAACAATGCCCTGCGGAAAGCATCGGCCAGGCAAATCGAGGTAATCCTGCGTTCCAGTGGTGGAACGATTTCCTTATCGGTTTGTGACGACGGCATCGCGGTTGAAGAAAGCATCGAGGAAAATCTGTTTAGACAACCGGCGTCTTCCGGTAGCGGCATGGGCATAGGTCTTTACCAGGCAGCGATCATGGCGCATACCTTCGGTTTTGAATTGAAACTAGACCAGAATGAGTCGGGGCGGGTATGCTTCAGCCTGTCTCAGCACCAGGGCGCTAACAAATCAGCGTAAGGCTACAATATACGGATTGTAATTCAGGGGAGTTGATCGGCTTCGATCATTTTCGAAAACAGGGCACTGGGCGATATCCACTTGACGATATCGTCGAAGTCGTCGGCAAGGCCGGTGGTTCTTCGTACAAAAGTTGTTTCACTACCTGCCACGTTTTTAAGATAATAACCGTTGGTTAGCGTAGTACCTCGATTTTCCAGATGATCAGCGCCTGTGACTCCAGCCCCGTCACCGCTCTTACCATGCGATAGCAGCACAGCGATTGCACCCTCATAAGCATAAGGAGGACCGTTCACCAGGTCAGGGTTACCAAACACACGAATCGCACCTGTGCACAGGTCATTCGTACTGCTACCAGCAGAATCACAGATTAGAAACTGACCGTCAAGGTCGATACGATCGTCTCCAGACAGATCAGCACTGGGCACATCGACAACGTCGACTAATCCAACTTCCTGCATTTCGCCATTAATGACGAAATCAGAATCGTCGGCACCGCCACCATCTGCGTCGCTGTTTGAAACATAATAGCGATAAGGATTGCCCCAGGGATCTGATAGCAGACTATCGGTGTTTAAACGACCATTGAAACCGAGAGTGCTGGATGGCACAAAACCACCGAAGGTCACGCAGTCTATATTGCCGCCACCGGCCGAGACTCCAGCTGAAGCGGCGGCAGACGGGCAGGGTAGGCGGCCATAGACCTGGGCAAAACCAACTATCGCATCAAGGATCTTATCCATCTCGCGGTCCGCCTCCTTGTATCGTTTAAGTTCCTGTTGCTTGGGAATTAAAGCCACGGTAAAACCCAGCAGAATGGATACGATCACTACCACGATCGTGACTTCGAGCAGGGTGAAGCCAGTTTGATTAATCCTGGTGTTATTTTTATTAATTATCATCAATTAGTTACCAGTTGCATCTTGTCTATACGGTTGGTAATCCTTTGTGCAGGTAATCATCACGCTATAGGTCCAGAAGGAAGATCAGGGAAGCTGACCGGCTTCGATCATCTTTGAAAACAGGATGCTGGGCGGAATCCACTTGATGATATCGTCGAAATCATCGGCAAATCCGGTGGTTCTTTTCACAAAAGTCGTTTCCCTGACCCCCAGCACGGTGGAATTATTCTTCAGAAAATACTGGCCCGCGGCTGTAGAACCCATGTTTTCGAGTTCATCACCAGTGGGAGTCTGGTTGCCGTTTTTACCGGTCGATAACAGTACAACGATTGCACCGGTATAAGGACCTTTCGTGGCAGTTGGGTTGCCATTCGAGTCAGTTGGGTCGCCAAACACATATGCTGCACCACCATCGCATATATCGACGGTGGTGGTGGCGGCATCGCATATTACGAATTGACCATCGAGATCTATATAGGTATCGGTGCCAGTAGTTGGATTATCAGGGTCTGTTTCCACGTCCCATCTGTCGCCGAGACCAATTTCCTTCATTTGACCCGCGAAGGTAAAATCGGCATTACCATCACCATTCGCATCATTACCTGGAACATAATACCGGTAGGGATTCCCCCAGGGATCTGCTAACAGGCTATCTTTGTTAATAAGCCCCTGAATCCCTAGCGTGTCCCATGGCACGAAACCGCTGAATGTAGCGCAGTCTGAATTCCCACCACCACTAGAAACCCCGGCGGAAGCAGCGGGCGACGGACAGGGTAGTCGGCCATTGACCTGGGCGAATCCTATGATCGCGTCGAGGATCTTATCCATCTCGCGGTCTGCCTTTTTGTATTGCCTGAGTTCCTGCTGCCTGGGAACTAAAGCCATGGTAAAACCCAGCAGAATAGATATGATTATTACCACGACCGTGACTTCGAGCAGGGTGAAGCCGGTTTGGTTAATCCTGGTGTTTTCCTTGTTAATTCTCATCACTCGATTACCAGTATCTTATCCCGCAGCGTATCACCTGGGGCTGCCGTATCTTCTACTGTTCTAAAATCAAATATGGTGTCCAGATTAGAATCTTCTAGGTTAAAAACATCGCCTACATCATTAGTAAAAAACCCATCTGGTGCAACCGCCGGGCTTGTATCCCCGTCTACCCAGCCATGTTCGCCTGCTATTACCAGAATAGATACCTTGTCATTATTGATGCCACCGAGCCCATTGATTTGAAGACATGGTGGATTCGTTACACAATCACCAGCCGCACCATTAACATCCGGTCGGTAATCACTGGCATAGGCCATCATCACGCTATCGTGCCATTCATTGTCGAAAACCCAGTCGGGCAATTCGGGATAGTAACATAGCTCCAGTGACAATGGACCATTGTTGAAATTATCCATTTCAGCCGCAGTCCATGTGCCGTTGCTAGTGCCGGCGCCTGATGTTACGAAAACGGATTCACCCTCATGGTAATGCTCGTAACGCTCCCATGTCGCCGTTAAAGAAGGGCGGCTAATAACATCAGCATAGGTACCGGTAATCGAGGCGTGGGAGGTACCAGTGGCGGCCACTGGCGGTGAGATGACGGGAGGGTTAGTGTAATCCATGTCGAAATTGACTACACCACTCAAAGTGAACGATATAGTAAGGCGGATAATATCCAATCTTCTATCGTTTGCGACCCCGGGTGTTGGCATTAATAAACCATTGCGATTACAATCGGTCACCTCCGGGATATCATCACCATCGTCACCACATACTGACCAACCGCCCATATAGGGCTCATCATGGTCGTATTCCCAAAAGTAAACCTCATAGGTAAAGGTCTCGGGCGTTGTCATCGTCCCGGTCAGTCGACCATCTTTCCCCACAACATCAGCTATGTCGGTGAAGCTGACACCGGTTAACTTATTGGCAGTCTGATAATCTAGCGCAGGACCATCGAGAAATGGAAATCCACCGACCGTCGAGAGACCGTCCAAAGACAAGGATCCACCGAGTTTGGTCTCGAATGGCGGGCTACCCGCTTCGGTAAAATAATCACCAAATATCGTTGGAACTCTACCGACATTACCAGGGTTGAGATTGTTAGCCAGTTCTGTAGCCCAAACTGAATCCACCGGGTAATAACTACTGATAGCCTCACTGGCTGGAACGGCATAGTTATACAACCAGGGGTAGACGTTGCCGGTCTGGGCCAGGTAATCATTGATGGCTGTTTGATAGGCCTGCAAGGTTGCCTTTTCTGCCATCTCAATTACCTCGGCAGCGGTTATTACAATGAACTGATCGTTGGTTAGATTTGGTACTGGTCCCAGGATAAAACCGTTGGTTGTGCTATTGATAAAACTAGCATTGTCTTCGGTTCCGGCGACCAGGTCGAGATAATTCGCCGCTAAATCAATACCTGGATCGGTATCCTTATCAGTATCATCACCATCTGTATAGTCGAAAGGATCGTCACCATTTGCAACGGATCGGTCCTGACTGACACCATTTCTATTAATGACGGCACCCGGTGCGATTATCACGGCCGCAATCCCGTATTGAGTCAAACCGCCTGGATTAGAAC
>JBGUEB010000225.1:0-5882 GCA_041821565.1 Gammaproteobacteria bacterium
GATGTGAATCATCGATCCCTGGCGTAGGGAAGTCAGAGACTTGTGCGTCGACTGTGTGGCATAAGTCCTGATTCGAACCTTCTCGGGGTCGGGCATCAGCCGCTCATTAATCAGTTCCTCGTCGCTGAGTTTGACAACGCGTTTTTTATAGGCGGTATATTCGCTGGCATATTCTTCACTTCGATAACGTGCTTTCAATCGTCTCGCGGTAGCCATTGCGGTACGGCGCCGGTAGGTCGGTGTAAAACCGGCAAAGGCGAACCAGGCCTCGTCCCAGAGGAATATTAAATCTGGTTTGATTGCCAGGCATTCTTCCATCACGCGCTCGACGTTATAGACAATACCGTCGAAGGTACAATTGGTGAGCAGTAGCATCTTGACCTTGTCGAGCTGGCCCGATTTTTTGTACATCAACAAATTACGTTTGATTTCGTGTAACGGCACCGCGCCATACATTGAATATTCATTCAATGGGTAGGAATCGAGATAGCATACATGTGCGCCTGCGAGCACCATGCCGTAATGATGCGACTTGTGACAATCGCGATCGACGAGGACGATATCGCCAGGCTTAACCAGGGCCTGCACGACAATTTTATTAGCTGTCGAGGTGCCGTTGGTAACGAAGTAAGTACGTTTCGATCCAAATGCACGCGCTGCGAGTATCTGTGCCTTCTTGATAGGGCCATGGGGTTGCAGTAGTGAATCGAGCCCGCCCGAAGTAGCCGAGGTTTCGGCCAAAAAGATATTGATACCGTAAAATTGCACCATGTCCTTAATCCAGTGTGACTTGGTAACCGATTTTCCCCTCGAAATCGGCATCGCATGGAATACACCGGTAGGTTGTCGGCTGTACTTGCGTAATGCATTAAAAAACGGTGTCTCGTAACGAAGCTGAATGCCGCGCAGGATATTCAGATGCAAGTCCAGGTAATCTTCCTGCTGATAAAAAATGCGCGAAAACTTTTGCGTGACATTACCGGCGATATCCTCTACCGCGGCGTCGGTGACCAGGTACAGGTCCAGCTCGGGGCGTAATTCCGACAACAGGTTACCGAGTAAAGGCCCACGTTCGGTCGCCAGGGTATCTTCATAGTCTGCCTCGTTGATGTGGGCCAGGTAGCGTTGCAGAATTTCGAGATGATTCTCGGAGTGCAGCGGAAACCCGTATCGAATCACCGCCGCCTGTATATTGTAGTTGAACAGCACCGCTATGAGCGCATCCTCGAGACTAGGCACTACCACAATATCGTATACAAACTGATCTTCCGGGCGACGCATCTTGCGCAAGCCTTCGCGAATATATCTCACATCTTCCTGCGAATTTTCGTCGACAAACAACACCTCGAAGTACGGTCTTGGCTGATTATGTTCTTCGTCGTAGTACTGACTCACCTCACCCTTGTCTTCGAGCTCGGTAGGTGCGCGTAAATTTATATGTCGTGAACGATAGGTACCACTGGTAAGCGCCCGGACGAGGCGCGCGATGATACGCGCGAGCAAATGGTATTCCTGGCTATCGAAAAGCTGCCAGATCAACTGAAAATCCTCGTGCGAGGGAAAGGCGGTGTAATTTTCGATAACATTCAGCACCTTGATTGCGTTCTTGGCTTTAACGCGTACCGAGGTTATATCAGCCTTACGCAGTTGTTTTTCATTCAGGCGGTTGGCGTACTCCGCGAGCCGGTGCCAGGTATCAAATCGCAGTTGGGTTGGACTGTGATAAAAATCCAGATTGGTGCGGGCTTTCTTTGCTAAAGTCTTTCCTGTGCTAGATTTGCTAGGCATGTCGGATTCCTGGGTAATTTCTGCAACCTAGTTTATCAAACTGGAGGCTGCTGACTGTGAAAATTTTCTGCTTCGTATCTCTTTATTATTTTAAGGAACCCCTGATTAATTCCTCATTGCGAGGAGCGAAGCGACGTGGCAATCTCTAACTCACTGATATTGCTTCATAAGATTGCCGCGCTGCGCTCGCAATGACAGTAATCTACTAATTAATCAGAGGTTCCTTAACTAGCCTGGCAGATTTTTCATCACGTTATTAATCCACTCTTCGAACAACTTGGCGCGAAGTGTCTGACCCTCGTCGAAGTTGCATAGCAGGTAGTACTTATGCGACTCAGGAATCGAATATTCCAGCACTTTAACCAGGCGGCCTTCACGTAAATCGTCCTGAACTTCGAGCGGATTACACAACGCTACACCAAAGCCATTACGCGCCGCGGTGAGTGATAATGCGGTACTAAAGAAATGGGTTTGCCGAATTGAATCCGGCACATCGACGCCCATTGCGCTAAACCACCTGGGCCAGGTATTCTGGTTATCCTGTAACAGGGGCAGGCGGGTGAGCTGTTCCGGGTTTTCAATGGTTTCCCGCCCGAATAATAAAGTCGGGCTACAAACCGGAAAAACGGAGGGGGAAATCAATGCCTCGAGTCGACGATTGCCAACATTGGGCTTACCGTAACAAATGGCAATATCGATTTCGCTGGGTATTTCCTGCTGCTGGGGTCTTACCTCAACCACGCGAACTTCCATTTGCGGGTAATTTGCCTGAAATTGCATGATATGTTTGACAGCCCAGCTCGAGCCCGAGGTATGGGTACAGCCAATGATCAACTCGCCCGCAATACTATCCGGATTCAGATGCAAGGTGCCATCGATAATTCGATCGAATCCATCACGTACCGAATTGAGCAGGTGTTCGCCTGCACTGGTTAACTGCAGCCGATTGTTCGCGCGGGTGAAGAGTTTTAAACCGAGCTTTTCTTCCAGCGCCCGCACCTGGTGACTGATGGCGCCATGGGTAACACCCAGTTCGCTGCCGGCGCGACCCAGGTGAAGATGACGGCCCGCACTCTCAAACGCACGCAAAGCAGACAATGGTAATGTTCTTCTATCGAACATATAGGTAACCCTGTGAATATTTCTCACAAAGAGTACAAATTTTTATCGAGTGCCGCCAGTATTATTAACAGCTATTCTGTCGCGTTCCTCACCATATTCATCCTGGATATTCGAAACTATGAGCATAAAACTATCTGACCAGGCGCTGCTCAGGACGCAGGCCTACATTAATGGGCAATGGGTAGACGCCGACAATGGCGCCACACTTGCAGTTACCAATCCGGTTAATGGTGAAGTAATTGCCGAAGTTGCACGTTGCGGCACCGCCGAAACCCGTCGCGCAATCGAAGCTGCCGACGCTGCTCTACCGGCCTGGCGCGCGAAAACTGCAAAGGAGCGCAGCGCCTATTTGCGCAAGTGGTTCAACCTGATGATGGAGGCGCAGGAAGACCTGGCGATTATCCTCACCGCCGAGCAGGGCAAACCTCTGGCCGAGGCACGTGGCGAGATTGCCTATGGTGCAAACTATATCGAATGGTTTTCCGAAGAAGGCAAACGAATTTATGGCGATACCATTCCACAACCTTCTAACGACAAGCGCATTGTTGTCATCAAGCAACCCGTCGGCGTGGTTGCCTGCATCACACCATGGAATTTCCCCAACGCGATGTTGACTCGCAAGATTGCGCCCGCTCTCGCGGCGGGATGTACCGTCGTCTGCAAACCGGCGAATGCGACGCCACTATCGGCTTATGCTTTCGTCGAACTGGCAGAACGTGCCGGTATTCCTGCCGGTGTCATCAATATTGTCACCGGAGAAACCCAGGCCATCGGTGCCGAAATGACGTCGAATCCGACCGTGCGAAAACTAACTTTTACCGGTTCTACGCCCGTCGGTAAACAACTCATGGCGGAATGCGCCAAAACCGTAAAACGCACCTCGATGGAACTCGGCGGCAATGCACCGTTTATCGTATTCGATGACGCCGACCTCGACGCTGCGGTGGCTGGCGCCATGGTTAGTAAGTATCGTAATGCGGGCCAAACCTGTGTTTGCGCGAATCGAATCCTGGTGCAGGAAGGTTGCTACGATGCCTTCGCTGATAAACTGGCTGAAGCTGCTTCCATGCTCAAAATGGGCGACGGTTCCGAGGATGGCACTACCATTGGTCCATTAATCACCGAACAGGCTGCAAACGATGTCATGGCATTTGTCGATGATGCACTCGGCAAGGGTGCTACAGCAGTGCTCGGCGGCAAACCTTCTGAACTCGGCGGCAATTTTGTAGAACCGACGATTCTCACCAATGTCACCGAAGACATGCGCGTGTTTCGTGAAGAAATCTTTGGCCCGGTAGCACCGCTATTCACGTTCAAAACTGAAGAAGAAGCAATCCGCATGGCGAACGATACTGAGGTAGGTCTCGCCTGTTACTTCTATGCGCGTGATATTGGCCGCATCTGGCGTGTCGCCGAGGCGCTGGAATACGGCATGGTCGGTATCAACGAAGGCATTATATCGAATGAAATGGCGCCATTTGGCGGCGTCAAAGAGTCTGGCCAGGGCCGTGAAGGTTCGAAGTATGGCATGGACGATTATCTTGAAATGAAATACATGTGTATTGGAGGTATCGACAAATGAGCGAAGCACAATTGAAAGTCGCAGAATTAAAAGGTCTGTCTAACAGCGAATGGCTGGCACGCAAAAATGATGCGGTCGCGCGTGGCCAGGGAAACCTGGCGCCAGTATTTGTCGAACGAGCCCTGGGCTCCGAAATTTGGGACGTCGAAGGCAACCGCTATATTGACTTTGGCACCGGTATCGCGGTTTGCAGTGCCGGGCATAGCCATCCGAAAATCACCGCAGCCGTGATCGAACAGGTACAAAAATTCAGTCATACCTGCGTCATGGTTACACCCTACGACAGTTCGGTGCGACTCGCAGAAAAACTGAATGAGCTCGCTCCCGGCCCATCGAAGAAAAAATCTATTTTTGTTACCACGGGTGCCGAGGCGGTCGAGAACACGATCAAAATCGCTCGTGCACATACCGGTCGTCGCGGCGTTATCGCTTTCAATGGAGGCTTCCACGGCAGAACCATGCTGGCGATGGGTCTTACCGGCAAGATTACGCCCTATAAAAACCTGTTCGGACCGTTTCCTGCAGAGCTTTACCATGCCCCTTTTCCGATAGAGTTTCACGGCGTTTCGATTGAAGATTCACTGAAGGCGCTCGATAACCTGTTCAAGGTTGATATCGCACCGAGCGATGTCGCGGCAATCATTGTCGAACCGGTTCAGGGTGAAGGTGGTTTCTATCCGGCACCGGTCGAATTCATGCAGGCGTTACGTGCGCTCTGTGACGAACACGGCATCGTCCTCGTCGCGGATGAAATTCAAACAGGTTTTGGCCGTACCGGTAAAATGTTTTGTAGTGAATATTCAGGCATAGAGCCCGATCTGATCACCGTGGCCAAGGGTATGGCGAATGGCTATCCAATTGCCGCCGTAGTCGGCAAGGCCGAAATCATGGACGCACCGTTAGCGGGTGGATTAGGCGGCACCTATGCCGGTTCACCCGTGGCTTGTGTGGCCGCACTGGCAATGCTGGAAGTGATCGAAGAAGAGGCGCTGGTGGATTCGGCAAATCGTGTCCGTGATACCTTCCAGGCGCGGCTCGAGGCCCTTCAGGCCAGTTATCCAAATACAATCGGTCACCTGCGTACCGGTCACGGCGCGATGATGGCAATGGAACTGGTACAGAATGGCGATGCCGATCAACCTGACGCCGATATAACCAAAGCGATACTCGGCCTGGCTTATGAAAAAGGCCTGGTGCTACTCGCCTGTGGTTCGCGCGGTAATGTAATTCGCTACCTGCCGGCATTGAATATCAGCGACGAACTCATCAACGAAGGCATGGACATTATTGCCGAGTGTTTGGCGGAACTGGTTGGGTAGTGGTTTTTGATTTCCTCACCCCCCCTCTCCCCGCTGGGGAGAGGGGGGTGAGGGGGTAATTTCTATCCCAT
>JBGUEB010000226.1:0-5786 GCA_041821565.1 Gammaproteobacteria bacterium
TCGACTATGCCTGCGCACTCTTCGGTCGCGAAAGACATGCAGGGCACGGCCTTTCGCCATCTCGGCAATTGCTCCGGAACGCCGGACCGCTGCATTGCTCTACTACTGCACATCCATGTGCATATCGCAACGAACGGTGGTGAGAAATGCGGGTTAAGGGCTGAGGCGCAGAAACCTGGTGTAATAAATACTCGCGATGAATAGTAGCATGCTGAGCAGGGTGGTTGAGTAGGCATAGACCATCAAACCTGGATTCGTAACTAGCTCGCTAATACCTACGCAGAAATAAAACAGGGCCAGAAATCCAACCCATTTATAGGTGTATAACCGGTCGGTCAACAATCCTTTCAAAGGCAATAACAGTGGTAGCGATAAAATTAACGCCCAGTAAAAACTAAATGAACCATGTTGGCTTAAAAAAAGGCTGAGCTGGCAAAGCAGCAAACCGATAAGACTGGCAAAGCAGATAAGCTTCAGGGGATGTGGCATGTGGGCTACCCAAGTTGCATGGTGAGAGCGGCAATACGTTTCCCGAGGGCCTGGCAAGCCGAAATTTCATCTTTACTTAATGGGCTTCCCTGTTGGCCCGCCAGATGACTAGCGCCGTATGGAGTGGCGCCTGTATTTGTTCGGTGAAGCGCAGCTTCCGCATAAGGTATACCGCAAATCAGCATGCCGTGGTGAAGCAATGGCAACATCATACTGAGTAAAACACTTTCCTGCCCGCCGTGCATGCTGGAGGTAGAAGTGAATACTGCCGCCGGTTTTCCGATCAGGGCACCGGAAAGCCAGTGTGGACTTGTTTGGTCGAGAAAATATTTCAGCGGCGCGGCCATATTACCAAAGTATCCCGGGCTGCCAATAATAAGTCCCTGGCAGTCGTCAAGATCGCTAGTCTCAGCGAATGGTACGCCTTGTTCGGGAATCGGAGCCTGTGTTTGCTCTGTATTTGTCGAAACACCGGGAAGGCAGCGAACCAGGGCTTCACAATCAGGATTTGAATCGACTCCGGTTCCGATTTGCCCGGCCATGCGGGCCGTGCCACCGTGCTGGCTATAATAAACGATTAAAATTTTATTCAATGGTTGTTCTGCCACTCGTGAAATTCGATAGTTTTCGATGATCCAGTAACCAGCGACAGCTCCATGGTTGGCTCAAACAATGAGAGCTGCCATCAGGTTAAACGATGTCCAGGACTTTAGTCGGCGGCCTGCCGATGATAGCCTTGTTCCCATGGACAACGATTGGCCGCTGCAACAGGGGCGGATTCTTGCAAATCGCTTCTATGATTTGTTCATCACTAATAGATTCGTCATCGAGCCCGGCGGCCTCGTATTCAGGTTCAGTGGCTCGCAGTAGTTGCCTCGGCGAAATACCAAGCATTTTAATAATTTTTGTCAGTTCCTGCTTGTTCGGCGGCTGGTGTAGGTATTCAATAATTTCGGGTTGCCGGTTGTTATCCCGCAAGATTTGCAATGTCTCCCTTGATTTGCTGCACCTGGGGTTGTGGTAAATGATCAGTTTCTCGTCGCTCATGGGTATAGATCGGAACTAATTAGAATTGCAAACAGTTTTACAATAATGGATGAGTATTGGCAATAGTGAGACCTGCCGGATTTAAGATTTCCCTGATATCAATCCGGTAGCATCGGAATTAGGCAGACAGTTTGCAGTGAATTAATAAGAAATGTAGAAAAACTTATGATAAATAACCAGATACTGCTAATATAAAGGACAATATTTTACATATTAGGGCTTGTTCTGTAAGATTGATCAAGGTAGTCTTCTGCCGAATACGGACACACACAAATTTAAATCAAATCGACACGGTTCTCGGAGAAAAGAACATATGAAAACTAACAAATTTCTAAAAATTGTTGCGATTGCAGCAATCACGGCTGGTTTCACAATAGGATGTGCCACCGAAACCATGGAACCTACAGTGGCTGAAGATAAATGCATGGGTGCGACTCCAGAGGTTAAAAATGCAATTTATGCGGCCAAGTTGAAAAATGCTCGTGCCAGGAACCTGGGAATGGAATGGCGCGATACAGCCAAGTTAATCGATACCGCAGAAAAAGCGGCGGCGGAATGTAATAACGCCAGGGCCAAGATTTTGGCTGACAAGGCTGAAGAGCAAGCGTCGGACGCTATCGCCCAATATCATGCCGAACAGGAAAGATTGGCAAACATGCCTGAGCCAGAGCCAGAATCCATGTCTATGGGCAGTTACCTCGTAGTCAGTGGAGATAACCTTTGGAATATTGCTGGTCAGGACTCGATTTACGGCAACCCTTATCAATGGCCTCTGATTTACAAGGCTAACTCTGGTCAAATCAAGGATGCAGACTTAATATTCGCTGGCCAGTATTTCGATATCCCTAAAGCAATGGAGGCAGAGGCCGCGGCAGCAATTGAGCATGCCAAGACCCGTGGTGCCTGGACCTTAGGTGAAACCGAAGCCTCTGATCTAGATTTTTTAGCTCAATAGAGTAATAAGCCAAGACTATAAAAAACCCGCTCACGCGGGTTTTTTTATGTGCGAGATAAAGTTTTTAAATACGATCATTCACAACTATTTCTAAACCGCGTTTTTAGCACTAAAGGGGCGCTGTCCCGGAACCATTATCAGGCAAACTACTCTTACTACCCGACATGACTCGTTTAATCATCACTTTAATATTATTTTCTAGCCTGGCATTACCGGCACAGGCTATCGAGATGCAACTGAAAGGCCTTGATGGATCTATCCAGCACCTAAGTGATTTCAGGGGAAATTGGGTGGTCGTAAACTACTGGGCGACCTGGTGTCCTCCCTGTATTGAAGAAATGCCCGAATTACAGGCATTCCATGACGAAAATGCAGGTCGCGGCGCAATTGTCATTGGGATTAACTCAGAAGTTGTATCCCGGGAAAAACTGCTAGAATTCCTCGATGACTATTTCATTACCTATCCCATATATACCTCACCACCGATATTTGAATCGGAACTGGGGAGTATTCCCGGGTTGCCGACGACCTTTCTGGTATCCCCGCAGGGGACCGTCGAAGCCCGGCAGGTGGGTGGTGTTACGCGTGAAATGATTGAAAAGTTTATTGAGAAGTGGGAGTCCCAGTAATCGACCGCCAAGATGGACCCTCCAGTTCCTGAGTTCGTTCAGGTACAAACTGTAAATTTGATTGATGTATCTTTCCCGGGATAGATTTTTAAAATATAAAAAATATTCACCATTGTGGGTGTCTCCTTCGCACGACTCCTAGCAGTTGACAAAACTACGACTATAATTTTCTGTAACAAGAGAAAATCCTGCTAATATGCTGCCGATAGTCGATCACAAAAAAATATGAACAATACAAATAACCTGGAAGGAATTCTGGAACGCCTGGTTGCCCAGGACATAGTCGAGCAGGACAAGGCGAGTATGATTTCGACCCTGGTATCCCAGAAAGATCGAAAAAGTTTGCATCCAATCGAAATGATTGCCCACAGGCAGTGGACTAACAGGTCAAAGCCCGAACAGGTGCTAACGCTTGATGTGTTAACAGACTGGCTGGCTTCAGAAGCTGGCCTCAAGCGCCACCATTTCGACCCCCTGAAAATGGATGTTGCTGCCTGCACCTCAATTATGTCCTATGCCTATGCCTCGCGTTTCAAGATCCTGGCGGTAAAGGTAAGTCCCGACGAAGTGACCATAGCCATTTCCGATCCATTTAATTTAGATTGGAAAAACGAACTCGATCGAATCGTAGCGCGACCCATCAAGATCGTGGTCGCCAATCCCGAGCAAATCAGTTCTTACCTGCTGGAGTTTTACAGTATTAGTAAGGCAATGGATAATGCCGGCGTCAACCAGGCTGAAATACCTAAGAATTTTCAAAATCTTGAGCAGTTAATCCAACTTGGAAACCAGGGTTCGGTCGATGCAGACGATCAGCACATTGTTAGTATTGTCGACTGGTTAATGCAGTATGCCTTCAGTCAGCGCGCCAGTGACATTCATATCGAGCCCCGGCGCGAGCAGGGTAATGTGCGTTTTAGAATAGATGGTGTGATGCACCAGGTATACGAGATACCCGCCAATATTACCCCGACGGTAGTGAGTCGAATCAAGATTATGGGTCGACTGGATGTTGCAGAAAAGCGCAAGCCTCAGGATGGGCGCATCAAAACCCGTAGTCCAGAAGGCGCGGAAGTTGAGCTGCGGTTGTCGAGTATGCCAACAGCATTCGGTGAAAAACTGGTATTGAGGATTTTTGATCCGGAAGTGTTGGTGAAAAACTTTTCTGCGCTTGGCTTTGAAAAAAAGGAATCCGAGATATGGAACAATATGATAAGTCAGCCGCACGGAATAATCCTGGTGACTGGTCCAACCGGCTCTGGTAAAACAACAACCCTGTATACCAGCCTGAAACAGCTTTCGACCCCGGAAGTGAATGTTTGCACGATCGAAGATCCGATCGAACTGATTGAACCTAGCTTTAATCAAATGCAGGTGCAGCAAAACATAAACCTGGATTTTGCCAGTGGTGTCAAAACTCTGTTACGCCAGGATCCGGACGTCATAATGGTGGGAGAGATTAGAGACCGGGAAACGGCTGAGATGGCTGTGCAGGCTGCTCTCACCGGGCATCTGGTACTGTCGACTTTGCATACCAACGATGCGCCGTCGGCAATCGCGAGGTTAACCGAAGTTGGTGTGCCACCCTATTTGATCAGTGCGACTTTAATTGGTGTTGTGGCACAAAGACTGGTTAGAACTCTGTGCCCGCATTGCAAACAAAAACAGAGTTTCGACAAGCTTGAATGGGAGGCTCTAATAAAGCCATGGAAAACATCGGCGCCAGATTCAATCTCATATGCTGAGGGTTGCCTGGAATGTCGGCAGACCGGGTTTATAGGGCGTGTTGGAATCTACGAGATGATGCCGATTACCGATACACTGAAGCAAGAAATTAATAGTGGATTCGATTTGGTCAAGTTTCGTAAAACCGCTATAAAACAGGGCATGAAGCCTCTCAATCTGGCGGGCGCACAAAAAGTGGCAAAAGGGGTAACGACGATTGGCGAGGTGCAAAAGGTGGCACCACCCAGGTACGATGGCTAGTCTGGCAGACTTAGGCCAATTTCCGCTTAATCCAGTCTCCAATAAACCTATAAGTCTTATTGCCTGAACCACCGCTCATTGAGCGCGCCAATGATCTTGTTGGGATAATCCGGCTTGCCAAGGCTACCATTGTATCGTGCTAGTGCCCGCGTCAGATCATCGGATTCGATATCCATGTAATAACGCAATATCGTACAACCCATACGCAGGTTGGTACGAACACGAAACAGGTTCTTGTCTGATATTGCAATTTCATCGAGCCAGAAAGGCATTATTTGCATCAAACCACGAGCACCTGAAACCGAGATTGCGTACTGGTCAAAACGGCTTTCTACTTCAATCACTGCCAGTATAAGCTCCGGCGGTAAATTTACCCGGGTAGCCTCGTAATGGAGTTGTTTCAGCAAAGTGATACGGGATGAATGGTTCTAGCCGGCTCGACATGTCCAGTAGCCATACTTCAGCATCAAAGCGGTCGCTAAATCCGACGTCGGAGGCAATGGCTTCCTGCAGCAGGCGGCGTAGTTCGGGATCTGTTTGTGTGGTAAAGGAATGTGCGGCACCAAGGACAAATATTGTCAGCATTGGCGTCCAAAACAGTAGACGAACTTGTCTTATATTGAATCGCATGCCAGGCCGAAGAGCTTATCGAGGAATGCTGATAATTCAGTAAAGGGCAC
>JBGUEB010000227.1:0-5749 GCA_041821565.1 Gammaproteobacteria bacterium
TATTACGACGTAATGTTCTCCGGCAGATATTTTTACACGATAGTAAACATCAATACTGCCATCTCGAAACAGTCCAGGCGGATCGAAAGTTTCGGCGTATAAGCGCTGTTCGTTAACCAGCACTTCAATCAGCACAGGCGAGCGTTCACGCGGACATTCCTCGGCCTTGCGCATGTTGGGTGCCAGTGCCTGCAGCTCTTCACTACTGAGTTTACGGCAAGCTTCGCGCAGTTCTCCGGCATGGGCGAAGGCGATGGTCATCATAGCCTCGTCGTCAGCAAGAACCCGGATTGGTGGCTCAGTTGCAAAATACCAGATCAATGCCATGAATACGCTGTAGTTGAATGCCTGCAGCAGATAACGTACCGGTTTGTTACGTAATCCAAACATGCGCCTCTCCACTCAGCTCAATTGTTCTGACGAAACTTCGTCAACCTGATTCAATTTTAATAATTCTGCTCTGAATTTGACCAGGTCTCGTTCGATTTCGTTCTTATCCGTTTCAGAACCACCGTGTTGGCGAATACGCGCCCGGTCTGCCCGCCCCCGCAGTATCGGATTACGCTCACCGGCAAATCGCATTTTTGTCCAGCGATTACCAAAGCGGTAGAAACAGTCATTATGACGGCAGCCAGTTACCATGACACCGTCGGCGCCCTGCTTTAATGCGTATTCGACCAGTGTCGGCGGCATCATACCGCTGCAGATCAGACGAATACCTTTGGTATCATTACTCTCGAGCCGCTTCACATTTAAACCGTGTTCGCAACCATAAAGGAGTATATTTACTTCGCCATCCATGGCGGCTACAGCGTCTCTGGTTTTGTTGCGCAATTCATCAACCGTTAGTTGTGGCATATCTATCCCTGTTTTCAGCTCTCCTTTGGAACTCCTGAATGGATTGGATGATGGGCAGGAACCCGCGCAAATTCCGCAGGAGCCACACAGTTCAGGGCTAACCACAACTTCTTTCTCGAATTTCTTACCGTCGGTTCGCGCCTGTATGGAGATTGCATCAAATGGGCAATCATCAAAACACAATCCACAACCATTACAATGATCAAGATCAACAACGGCTATGGGGCCTTCTTTTTTAGGTGGTATCCAGGGCAAAATCATTATTAGCGAGGTGATGCTAATGGTCAAAACCCAGGTATACCCTTCTGGCCAGTAATCCAGCAAGGGATAAACATTCAGGTAAAACCAGTCAATTTGTAGTGTCTGGGGCATGGTGCTGAGGTCAGCCGGCGCCTGGCTGACAGCTGGTTTGAATAGTGACAACGCTAGCAAAGCTATGAAGGTGCCAATTGCGAGGCCGCGCGGAGGATTGATTTTTACATTGGACAGGCGCTTCACATGTATCCAAAGCATGAAGAACAGGATCAATGGCTGACCCAGTAAATGCAGGAATTCGATCAGGATGAAAAAACGATCGGTCATTTCACCGGCGACGAAGTTGCGCGTCATGGTGCCGGGAATAAATGGTAAAGCATCCATTAACCGCGCCGAACCAATCGCGACATACTGGGCCAGTTCATCCCAGACTAACCAGTAGCCGGTGATACCCAGTGTGACAATTAGCCACAGGTTCGGCACGCCGGTAAACCAGGAAAACCAGCGAAAGCCCCGGTAACGACCCGAAGCAAACTCCTTGAACATGTGTAACAAAACAGTAATGACTACTGCATCCGAGGCATAACGATGCAGGCTGCGCATAATACCGGCGGCATACCATTGATCATGGGTTATGTATTCTACCGACTCATAAGCGCCTGCCAGGCTGCCGTGGAATGGTATAAAAAGATAGAGCCCACTAACCAGAATGACCCAGAATAAAAAGAAAGACAGGGTTCCAAGGTGGTACAGGGGGTTCCATTCGGTACCGAAGGAAACATTAAACCAGGATTCGAGTGCCAGGTAAGCTCGCTTGACAGGATTGACTAGCACCAGAAAAATTTCCCGAATCTGGATGGGATCGATATTCCAGATTGTGTTTCCATGTGCCTGATTTGATCCATTTCAAGAGATCGCTGATTGATCATGTTCCTGCTCGTCATGCTAAACCCTGGGTTGTTTTCTGCTCTTACGCAGCTCTCGCATCATTACAAATGCGGTGTAAATAATTATCGAGCCACCGATGAGGATGCCCAGAAATAGTGAATAATCAAAATAATAGCCGTCTCTAACCGGATCATAGGTCGTGCAAAACAGCTTTATCTTGTCCGATAGCCCTGAGAGAAATGAATCTGCAGATGCCGGACGCCCGAGTACCAGTTCAATCAATGGGTCGATCAGCAGCGGCGTACTAAACACCTGGCCATAAACCTGTCGGTATACCTTGCCATCGCCATCGATGATTGTTGCCTGGATAAGATGATCAAATCCGTTTGAAGAAGGTATATATAGAAAGCCAATATCTCTCGATAGCGCTTCAACATCTTGACTGGAAATGCTCAGCAGGTTCCAGCCCTTGTCACCTACGCCCTGTTTGTCGGCAAAATATTGCATCGCCTCGGGTGTATCAAATTGTGTGTCAAAACCAATAATCGCGACGGAAAAGCTGTCTTCTCCGAGCGTCTCCCTGGCCTTTTCGACTACGGTTGAAAGGTAGCGGGTAGTCATCGGGCATATCTGGTAGCAGCTAGTGTAAATCATGCTTATCACTAACGGCTTGCCACGCAGGCCATTTAAGTGCATCGACTGACCGCTGGCACTCTCTAAGGCATAGTTCCCAACCTGGTTATCAATGGCTGCCTGACTGGTTCTGAGCGCCATGTCGTAATCGAACCCCGGCTGCGTATCATGCTTAGGCGCGATTTCCATGGGCTGTGTCGCCGCGTAAACACCATAGGCTGGTATCCAAAATAACAGGAAACTGCATATCAGGACTAAGAATCGCATGGTGATTATTATATCAGTGAGTCTTCGATCAATTCATCAACCAACAGCTGGTGAATCCGGGTGACATAAAAATGCGGGATGAGCACTGGCTCATCCCGCATTTATTACTTACAGCTGTATTTCTTTACTAACTGAGTGGCCAGACAGATGAAAGGTAGTCCCAGTTGATGAAGTAGTAAACAACGAAAGATACCAGCAGGGCCATTGCCAGGACGAATGTTCCCGGTGCCTCGAAGCCGGCAGAACCATGTTCCTCGACGGCAAGTTTCGGCGCCATCAGTAAACGTTCTGGTTGTGAAATGTTATAGACTCCTGCTGACAGCGGGACACCAAAGCTTTGAAACAGGCCCGCGGATTCATCCAGTTTCTTGCCGAACAATAGAGATCCCACCGTAACCAGAAGGTACATCCCGCCACCAAGAACTGCAAGTACGCCACCGACACCGGCAATTGCCATCATCAGGTAAGCGGTACCCGGGTATTCAAAGCTCAATGCGGCACCGGTGAAGTTCATATCCCAGTGACGCCGGGATACACCAAGCGTACCAGCTCCGAGCATGAATAGAATCATCATTGTCATACCCGCGGTAAATACATAGGGTTGCATTTTAGCGACCCAGGGCAGGAACAATGCGCGCCGGAACAACACCGGAATCAACAAGTAGGTCAAAGCCATAAATGCCAGTGTGGTACCAACTGCGACGGTCGCGTGGAAATGAGCCGGCACATAAATGGTGTTATGAATGATTATGTTGATCTGCTCGGTTCCCATTACCACGCCGGTAATACCACCGATAAAGCCGAAGACTACCAGCGACATGAAAAAGCCGGAGAACACTGGATTCCCCCAGGGAGCCTTGCGTAACCACTCAAACATACCCTTGGTCAATCCTTTTGCACGTTGTGCCACTTCCATTGAACCCGGCACGGTCAAACCATGAATCATACTCGCCAGTACCGCTAGATACATGGCATAACTGGTGTTGAACACCTTCCATTCGGAGCTGATGCCCGGGTCGACCAGGATATGGTGCGCACTGGCGAGTTGCAGAAACAGGATATAAAGCAGGAACGCACTTCGACTAACTTTTTCCGACATTGGCCGGGCAGCGAATAAAACACCTACGATCAGGTACCAGATAGATACATGCGCAGCAACGTTAATCTGCTGGGATGAATGTCCCAGCGCCCACCATATCACGCGATACATTGCAGCATCGATATGATTGATGTAACCGATCGACCAAAGGAAGGTAGGTACCAGTATGATTGCACCGGAGGCTATCGTGAACACCGCAATAATACAGGCCGTGAGGGCGCCAAAGGTAACCAGCGGGATCGAGCCTTCATAGGTTTTATCTTCTTTTGCGATAACCAGCGTGCCGAGGAATACAAAGCAGCCGATTAATGCGCCGACCGCAAACAGGATCAGGCCCAGGTAGAAATGGGGCGCCGCCTGCATAGGCGCATAGGAAGTCATCATCACGCTCGAATTGCCCTGGTATACAGCTACGTTATTCATAACTGCACCTATGACCATCAGCGCAAACCCTGCCCAGGCCCAGTTTGGCGCAGCCAGTCGCGTCCGTAACAGCGTCGACGCGGCAAAATACATGATCGCTACTTCAAAGAAAATACACCAGAAAATCAGCGCATTAATTCCGTGTGCCGTCAATACCTGGTAAAACAGATCCGCGGGTAACAGGTGCACTTCCTGCCAGCGAGTCAGGATAACGCCCAATGCCAGAATACCAGCAACCAGCAGACTAACGGCTGCCGCCACCGCGTTCACCTTGATCAGGCTTTCGGCAGATTTGTCAAAGTAGAAACCCGAATCCGGACAAACTCTAAACTGTGCCATTTTAATTCTCCCTCACATAGATTTTGCCGAGCATCGTATGGTGGCCAATGCCGCAGTACTCGTTACAAATAACAGCATATTCATCAGCCTGATCTGGTGTGATGGTCAAAACCATTTCATACCCGGGCAGGATTTGCAGGTTGATGTTTACCGGTTGTAAGGAAAAGCCATGTTGCCAATCCATCGATGACAAATGTAGGCGATATGACTTGTCTTTTTCCAGATCTAATATTGGATACCATTGCCAGAGTCGGCCGAGCATGTAAATGTCACTGCCCGCGGGTGGGCGCACAACTGGAATGCCCATCTCTTCGCCAACCTTGTACTTCGCGACCATTTCATCCACCCTGGCCTGAAACTTTGCCGGCGTGGTTTGATAGGCTTCGTTAGAGAGGTTTTGTTTTCCGTAAATATGCCAGTAGGGCATCATGAAAAACATGATCAGGCACCAGACCAGGGCAATGCCTATCCATACTATCTCCTGCTTGCCAATTGGCGTCTTCCACCAGATCCGATCCGAGGGGGGTAAATATGAAGTCATGGATGCTCTCCTAGTCTATTCAGCAATGGGTATAGTGGCGATCTCCATGATGCCCCACAGAATGTAGAAAACCGTGGGCATAACAACGCCGATAAATAAAAGCAGGAATGGATTATCAAGCAACCTTTGAAAGAAAGGGATTCGCTCGGGTTGTGGCAGGTTTTCTTCCTCAGACATGGAAAGTCTCCTTCATAGTTTCATTATCAAGTTAGTGATCACTGATTACGGTGAGCCCACCATAGGCTCCTGCCCATATCCAGCATTGACGCCAGGTGCAAATAATCAGCCCAAATGGCATCTTCAGTTGTGGAGAATACTGAAGATATCTTGATATCCCTTGATCTATGTCAATAAACTTTTATCTATTTCAAATTTAATACGCGTTCTTTTCGCAGTTGAAGGTGTCGAATCTAAGGCTGGTGAAATATAAAGCATCAAAACACGGT
>JBGUEB010000228.1:0-5724 GCA_041821565.1 Gammaproteobacteria bacterium
CCCCATGTAATCCGTTATACCTTGCACATGATTGATCTATATCGATTCCGTATACTATTGCGTCTTCGCCAAAATATTTTCTCCACATCCGAAGGCTTCCCCCCTTTTGCACGCCAATCTCCAGGAATCGCACCTTTTCTCCACGATACTTTGAAAAATATCTATCATAGATTGGGATATAGTGATGCCATTTATGAACCATTACACCTGTATTATTTTCGAATATATCAAGTAAATCTCCACTAAAGTTGTACTCGGTTTCTATATGGTGTCTGACGCTTTCTTCATTGTTAAACTCAAACTCCCTGATGTCCTGGTGTTCCGGAATAACCTTAGAAATTAATTTGCGTAATCCAGCAGGGTAAACCGATTTGATAATACTAGATAAACTCATTTTTCAGTCCCTCGTTCATGCCCCTCAGCCAAAACACTCTTCGATAAGTTCTGGTCATAGAGAGATTCTACAATTAATCTATTTAATTCAAATGCTTATGTTTTAATTACTATTCCCACTCGATGGTGCCGGGCGGCTTACCCGAGATGTCATAAACGACACGAGAAATACCATCGATTTCGTTCATGATGCGACGCGATACATGATCGAGGAATTCGTAGGGTAAATGAGCCCAGCGCGCGGTCATGAAATCTATGGTTTCGACTGCACGTAACGATACTACGTGTTTATATCGGCGCCCGTCACCGGTAACACCAACTGACTTAACTGGTAAAAATACGACAAAAGCCTGCGATACCTGGTCGTACAAATCATAGGCGCGCAATTCGTCGATAAATATACGGTCAGCCAGCCTCAATACATCGGCAAATTCTTTTTTCACTTCACCGAGAATACGAACACCGAGTCCGGGTCCAGGGAAAGGATGCCGATAAACCATTTCTCTCGGCAAACCCAGTTCGACCCCAATATGTCTTACCTCATCCTTAAACAATTCTCGTAACGGTTCAACCAGATCGAGTTTCATATCGTCTGGTAATCCGCCAACATTGTGATGCGATTTAATCAAGTGTGCCTTGCCAGTTGCGGCACCGGCCGATTCGATCACATCGGGATAAATTGTACCCTGGGCTAACCATTTGGCATCTCCCTGTTTAACCGCTTCCTCTTCGAAAATTTCGATGAACAAGTTACCGATTGCCTTGCGTTTTAACTCCGGGTCAGTGATTCCTTCGAGTTTTTGCAGGAACCGGTCTTCTGCATCGACACGTATCACCTTCACACCCATGTGCCGTGCAAACTGCTCCATCACCTGGTCACCTTCCTGGTAACGCAGCAAACCATTGTCGACAAATATACAGGTGAGCTGATCGCCGATAGCGCGATGTAGCAGTGCCGCCACCACGGACGAATCTACGCCGCCGGAGAGGCCGAGGATAACGGCATCGTTGCCAACCCGCGCGCGGGTGTCCGCTACTGTCGAATCGATTATATTGGCGGACGTCCAGGCGCTTCCACAGCCACAGATGCCATGTAAAAAGCGACTGTAGATGGCGAGACCCTGGGTGGTATGCGTCACTTCAGGGTGAAACTGCAATCCATATATCCTTCTGGATTCATCGGCCATGCCAGCGATTGGCGCGCTTTCAGTGCTCGCCATTAGTTTGAATCCCGGTGGTAACCTGGAGATGCGATCGCCATGCGACATCCACACATCGAGCATGCCGTGGCCCTCGTCGGTAACCCTGTCCTGAATATCTCGCAGTAATTCGGTGTGCCCTCGCGCACGCACCTGGGCATAACCAAACTCACTTTTACCGACGTTTTCAACTTCACCGCCGAGTTGACTGGCAATCGCCTGCATGCCGTAACAAATTCCCAGAATCGGCACACCCATATCGAGTATTTCGAGCGGCAACTGCGGCGTCTGCGATTCGAGGGTCGATTCGGGGCCGCCAGACAGGATCAGTCCTTTCGCGCCAAACGCCTGTATGCGGTCGACCGCCACATCCCAGGGGTAAATTTCACTGTAAACACCGCACTCGCGTACGCGCCGGGCAATTAGCTGGGTATACTGAGATCCAAAATCCAGGATCAGGATTCTATCGTCGTGCAGGTTGGTCACTGGGGGAACTCTAATCTACACCTGGTAGTTTGGGGCTTCTTTGGTGATCGTCACATCGTGAACATGCGATTCAACCATACCGGCGCTGGTAACCTGTACAAACTCGGGGCGGGTACGCAGTTCATCAATCGTCTTGCAGCCGACGTATCCCATGCTCGAACGCACACCGCCGAGTAGCTGATGGACGGTATTGGCGAGCGGGCCCTTGTAAGGTACGCGCCCTTCAACGCCTTCGGGTACGAGTTTTTCATCTGCACTATCAGCCTGGAAATAGCGGTCGCTGGAACCTTTTTGCATCGCTGAAATCGAACCCATGCCACGATAGGACTTGTAGGAGCGTCCCTGAAACAGTTCGACTTCGCCCGGTGCTTCTTCGGTACCTGCAAACATGCTGCCAATCATCACCGAGTGTGCGCCCGCAACCAGGGCTTTCGAGATATCACCTGAATAACGGATACCGCCATCGGCGATGACAGGTATCTGGGTATCCTTTAATGCTTCAGCGACGTTACTAATGGCTGATATTTGCGGCACGCCAACACCGGCAACAATCCGGGTCGTACAAATCGAGCCCGGCCCAATACCTACCTTGACCGCGTCGACTCCGGCATCGGCGAGATCCTGCGCCGCTGCCGCGGTGGCAATATTACCGCCGATCACCTGTATATCCGGAAAATGCTTTTTAATCCAGGCAACTCGTTGAATAACACCGCGTGAGTGACCATGTGCCGTATCGACCACGATCACATCCACCTCGGCTTCGATCAATGCGGCCACTCGATCTTCCGTATCAGGGCTGGTACCGACCGCAGCGCCAACTCTTAAACGGCCCTGTTCATCTTTACAGGCCAGCGGGTATACACTGGACTTGGTGATATCCTTTACCGTGATCATTCCCTTTAGTTCACCCCTGTCGTTAACGACTAGCAGGCGTTCGATACGGTGGCGGTGTAACAGCTCGATAACCTCGGACTTTGCCGCACCCTCGCCGACGGTTACGAGCTTGTCACGAGGGGTCATGATCGAAGACACGGGTTGGTCCAGATTAGTCTCGAAGCGCAGATCTCGTTTGGTGACAATACCCACGAGGCCGTCCGCGCCGATAACCGGCAGACCCGAGATTTTTTGAGTGGTGGTCAGCTCAATAACATCGCGTACCAGGGTATCCGGGGAGATAGTGATCGGGTCCTTGATAACACCACTTTCGTACTTCTTAACCCTGGCGACCTGCTCTGCCTGCTCAGTCAATGACAGGTTCTTGTGTACGATTCCAAGACCGCCTTCCTGGGCAATAGCAATTGCCAGCCTGGATTCGGTTACGGTATCCATTGCCGCGGAAACAAGTGGGATATTGAGCTCGATTCCACGGGTAAGCTGGGTTTTAAGAATAGCTTCGTTGGGTAGAACTTCAGACCTGGCGGGCACCAGTAAAACGTCGTCAAAAGTGAGGGCTTCCTGGCTAATGCGCATAGTTGCTCCGGGCGGGGTGCCGATCAAAGCGCGATTATAGGGTATTGATGGCGCGAGGGTAAACCCGATTAGTCGATTAGCGGAAATATTTCATTTAGTCTCTGGCTAAAATATATAAATAATGTTTCGGACTGGTAAATCATGCGTAAAAATAATGATCGCCTGGTATAGAATAAGACGATCGTCACTACTGATTTAACTGGCTTGATGAAATCACAACTTCCCGGCTCCGACACCATCTGGACCATATCCGCCCTCAATTTCGAGGTGAAAACCATGCTTTCCGAAGGCATTGGTAGCTTGTGGATCGAAGGTGAAATTTCGAACTTTGCCTGCCCTGCATCGGGGCATTGGTATTTTACCCTGAAAGATGAACGCGCACAGTGCCGTGCGGCAATGTTCAAGGGACGAAATAACAGGGTTGGTTTCCTGCCTAAAAATGGTCAGCATGTATTGATCAGGGCACAGGTCACGCTCTACGAGGCGCGAGGTGAATTTCAACTGGTAGTTGAACACCTTGAGGATGCGGGTGTCGGCGAGCTCATGCGTCGTTACGAAGCGCTGAAAGCAAAACTTGGAGCCGAGGGCCTGTTCGCTAAGGAACTCAAGCGTCCGCTGCCTTTTCAGCCGAACAAAATAGCTATTGTAACCTCCCCCACCGGGGCCGCAATCAGGGATGTGTTAAGTGTGCTCGGCAGGCGTGCGCCGCATATTCCGGTCTTAATATTTCCAACCATTGTCCAGGGTGAGCAGGCGGCTGAACAGATTTTGCAGGCGTTGCAGCGAGTGCGGCAGCACGGGGGCTGTGACCTTGTACTGCTGGTACGCGGCGGCGGATCACTGGAAGACATGTGGTGTTTTAACGATGAAGTGCTGGCACGGGAAATTGCAGATTTTCCGATACCGGTAGTCACGGGTATCGGTCACGAAATCGATTTTACGATTGCCGATTTCGTCGCGGACTTTCGTGCGCCGACACCATCGGTAGCTGCCGAATCTATCAGCCCCGACCGCTACGAGATGATGCAGACTATCGATAATCATCTCGCCCGGATCACCAACCAGGCATTCCGACAGCTCTCTCGTGCCGAGGAAAAACTCACCCAGGTCTCGCGGCGACTGCAGCTACAACACCCACAACGTCAATTCGCGCAATTAAGAATTCGGCTCCACCACGCCTATGAAACCTTACTGGATCGAAACCGCAATCGGATCAATAACGATAAACATCGGCTCCGGCTCTGCCAGGCAATTATTGCCCAATCCAGCCCCCTGCTGCGAATCAGGCGACAGAGAGAAGCCCTGGCCGTAATGAATATCAATATCGTCAACGCGATGAAACAACGGATTCTGGTTGCCCGACACGAATTGGCATTGCAGGCAAAATCGCTCGATGCATTGAGTCCACTGAGGACACTTTCACGTGGTTTTGCGAAAATAACAAAAAATCAAAAACTGGTGAGCTCGATTTCGCAACTGGCCAAAGGCGATGAAATCGATATCACCCTGAGTGACGGCAGTAAGCAGGCCAGGGTCGAATGATCGAACTGGCACTTTTAATCATTCCCCTGTCATTTATTGCCTATGTTTTGAAAGGAGTAGCCACTTTTGGACCGGGCATTATCCTCGCACCCCTGGGCGCCCTGTTAATCGGTGTAAAGGAAATCGTCATTGTTATCAGTTTTCTGGATTTGATAAGCAATGCCAGTCTTCTGAAGTTTAACCGTGATTTGTTAACCAGCTCATTTTTGATTCCAGTGATAGCGGTAATGATTACTGGATCAGCACTCGGCGCCGCACTGCTCGCATGGCTACCCTCTTCGTATTTTGACCTGGTGTTTGGTCTGTTACTTTTACCATTGGGACTATGGATTATGATTACCAGGGGACATGATCAAAAATCTTCAAACAGCAATGTTGTCGCCGCCACGGCCAGTAACACTGATTTGAGTGTTTCACTATTATCCGGATGCATGAGTGGTCTCTCCGGTATTACCGGCCCGGTACTGGCATGGCACCTGGGAAAAACTTACAGCAAGGAAGCGTTTAGAAGCATCATGATTCCAATTCTACTTGCATCCGCAATCGCCAGGGTCGGCGTTTACGCCATGAGCGGATCCATTTCGGTTGAAATTTTAACCCTGGTGCTGATGGCACTACCCGGATTGGGTCTTGG
>JBGUEB010000229.1:0-5704 GCA_041821565.1 Gammaproteobacteria bacterium
CTTATAAAGATATCCGTTAATGTGGGTGCCGCCTTCGTGCAATATTCGGGCTAACAACGCATTGAATCTTGAGTTACAGCTTAGCGTAATTTACAGGCAAAAAAAACCAGTGCAGGAATGTGATTCGGGCACTGGCAACCGGAGGAGAAAATCCTGCCTATATCGAGGAAGTGTAATTAGCTCCAGGGGAACGGGCTACTGGATACCGGGTGCAGTTTGCCTTCGGCATAACGTGAGAAACGGAAGGGTTCAAGCAGCCGACTCTGCTGACCACAGATTTCTTCAGCCACCAGCTTACCGACACCGAGCATCTTGTAACCATGATTCGAATCAGCAATCAGGTAACAGTTTTCCCGGAATAAATCGAACACCGGGAAACTATCCGGGGTAAATGAACCTATACCACCCGAGGGCTCATTCTTGTAATAATCAAACTGACCTTCGAAGCGTTTCTGACAATGCGCCAGCGCCGAGACCCACATGTGCGCAAAGTCTTCACCGACAATAAAATCGGGCGAGTCGACACCATAAGGATCAACCGCGACCTCGTCCGGGTCGGTTTCGATCGCGTAGGGCGCGGCACCACCCTGAATACCACCGAAGTGGAAGTCGGGCTTGTAGTAAATACCCCACATTTGATCGGTTATGAGCGAGCCATCGTAGTTCGAATACAGGGGTTCATTGCTGTCGACATGAATCACGGGCGGAAATTTCCCATCGTTGGTTTTTTGCAGTTCGGGATCGACACCGAGTGTGCCTTCCTGTAGTGACCAGTAAATCCACATCGGGATATCGTCATGCATGGTCCCATCTTTACCTTTAATGCTGACCGTCCTGGGTAATTCGAGCATATCCCATATAGTCTTGGCCCAGGGACCCGCGCCTATAATTACCATATCGCAGCCAATTTCGCCCATGTCGGTTTCGACTGCTTTGATCGCGGCACCAGCCGAGTCGCTTTTGAAACCGGTGACAGTGCAGCCGCTGAGAATCCGCACCCCTTCGTTCTCGGCTTTTGTCGCCAGTGCATACATGGCTTTGGTGTTATTCGCATAACCACCGCGTTTTTCATGTAATACCGAGGTAATACCAGTAGCTTGCCAGTCGTGGAACAGGGACTTCATGTAGTCGGCAGATTCTTTCTCGCCCTCGATGAAGGTCGACTCATAACCTATGTCTTTTTGCTGTTGCGCAATAGTGGCGACATCTGCATGCATGCTCTCGGGGCTGATTTGCATGTAACCTACCGGGTGATAACTATATCCCTCGGGATCGGTTTCCCAGACGCCGACACTGTGCGCCATGAGTTCGCGCATGGCGGGCTGGAAATAGTTATTCCGAACAACCCCACAGGCAATGCCTGAAGCACCGGCAGCAATACCGCCTTTATCGACAATCAAAATGTCACGACCGTCACCTCTACCCTGCGCTTTTAATTGCTGCGCCAGGTGGTAGGACGTACTCAGGCCATGAATGCCTGCTCCAATTACCAGATACTTAACATGTGATGGGATTGCCATTGGTCACCCTGCTGTCCGTCATTTTTGTGGCATATCAGAATCGCGATGTTTCAGGCGATGAGATATGTAGTGGCGACAGAATAGCCGAATTAAATAGGGTGTCGCCAAACAGGAACGACCAATCGGCAGAAAATTACGACATGAAAATACAGTTCTGCAATGGGTGTCCCCGCCTTCAGATGCCCTCACCCCTGTCCTTGCTATGCCCTCGGGTGCTCCCAGGGGGAGAAGGAGTAAAATCCCCTAATTCTTTTTGCATGAAAATGCTCAGCGGATCTGCCTGGTAATCGCCGTAAGGCTCGCAACGCTTATATCCCAGGCTTTCATACAGGCCGATCGATTCAGGCTGGTTAACCCCGGTTTCAAGTCGGCATATGCTAATCCCGGCGTCAACTAAATGTTGCTCGAGGGCGTGCATAATCACCCGGGAAGCACCCTGTCCTCGATAGCGGGAGTCGACGAACAGGTTTTTTATTTCCCCATATGGAGAAGACGCATCTATCCTCTTTACCGCGCCAATACCGAGCAATGCTTGCCCTTGATAAGCCCCGATAAAGTAAACACTGGTTGCAAGCAACGCCTGTGCATCCTCCTGGTGGATACTTTCCGCCGGATATAGTCCTGCCTGGTACTGCCGTGATTGTTGAGCTAATCCGGCAACATCACCTGAAATAACGTCGATAGGATGGATTTGCATAGGATAGAAGTATCTACTCTAAAATCTTAATGACAGGCAGCTTAAACCGCCATCCAGTTTTCGAAATTCTGATACATCCAGTTCGATGACCGTATAACCCAGGGCCTGGATCATCTCGGTACTTCGCGGGAAACCCGTCGGCACCAGTACTCGATCATTAATCCAGACACAATTGGCTGCATAGCGTGCGCCTTCCTCAATCTGTAGCTGTTTGAATTCAGCAAATTCAGCCTTGTCGCACAGTTCACCGGTCACCACCAGGTTACTGTTTTCAAGATAGGACACGGAGGATTTCAAATGTAACGACTCGCTGATGGGTAGCACTGAACCGCTATAACCATAAGCCTGCAAAAGCTTAACCATTTGCGCCGCGCCGTCATGATTAGTCCTTTCCGACAGACCAATGTAACAATGATCACCAACCATCATGATATCACCGGCATCTACCGTACCCGGTGCCTGAATAGCTTCGATCTTGTCGTAATATTTTTTTAGCTGGATCAAAACCGCATTCACTTCACCCTTGCGTGAATCCGCACCCGGATTGGTCACGATCGCACAGCGCGGCATTAACAGCGCCGTATCTTCTATAAACATGGCATCCGGAAACTGTTCGTTGGCGGTCATCACCTCCACGCTCAATCCGCTGGATTCCAGCGCGGCGATATATTGTCGATGTTGTTCCATCGCCAGTTGGTAGTCAGGATCGCCCAATCCCGCCGTGGTAATTCCATTTACCAGGCTTTTCGCCGGCGTTCTTACTATTGCTTTACTAAACATATATTTTTGTTCCTATACTCATGTAGCCATGTAATCACTTACCGCCAATCGAATTCTGGTGATCGCCTCTTCAAGTAGCGAACGCGGGCAACCAAAATTAAGGCGCATAAATCTATCGTCACCAAATTCCCTGCCGGCCGATAAACCCACCCCGGCCTTCTCAAAAAAAGTTGTTGGCTGATCAAGCCTGAGTTCTGAAATATCGATCCAGGCCAGGTAAGTAGCCTCGGTAATATCCAGCCTGAGACCAGGGATTTGATTGATTTCCCGCGCCAGGTAATCCCGGTTTGCGCGCAGATAATCGACCTGCTGACGATTCCAGTAATCACCCGACTCGTAAGCTGCCTCGGTGGCGGTATAACCAAGTATATTCACATAAGGCACTATACCCTTGCTAGCCTTTTTAAATCGGTTGCGTAACTCACGGCCTGGAATAATTGCGAAAGAGCAACCCAGTCCGGCCGTATTAAATGATTTGCTGGTACCCATTAAGGTAATGGTACGCCTGGCGATGTCCTCGTTAAGCGAGGCAAGCGGCACATGTTCCAGACCCGGTTCAAGGATTAGATCGCTATGGATTTCATCCGAGCATATGACCATATCCCGCGCCACTGCGATTTCGGCCAACCGGGTTAACTCATCCCTGTTATAAACCGACCCACCCGGATTCTGCGGGTTGCATAATAATAATAGCCTTGCATCAGAAGAAATATGTTGCTCAAGCCATTCGAGATCAAGCACCCAGCGTCGATTGTTTTGAACCATGGGCACCGGTCGACCAATACGTCCGCTCAATCCGGGCGCATCGGTGAAAGGCGGGTAAATCACCGAAGGTACAAAGACTGAATCGCCGGCACTGCCATTACTGCGACAGGCTAAATTCAGTCCATTGGCGACCCCCGGAACCCAGACCAGCCATTCTGGCTTTATGTCCCATTGATAAAGCCGCTGCATACGTTCAACGACAAGATCGATGAGTCTTTTTGACGGGTGAGAATAACCAAATACACCATGGTCAATACGTTGGTGTAGCGCCTGAATAATTTCAGGAGCCGCAGGGAAATCTGTATCCGCAACCCACATGGGTAGAATATCGGTACTGCGGTATTTATCCCATTTATTGCTGTCTGTATTAGTACGATCAACCAGTTGATCAAAGTCGATTTTTTTCATCATCCTGGTAGTTTATCCACGTGTATTGTTTTGTCGTTTCACAGCGCGATCATATGCGAAAAATGCGATTACAGCCAAACATAACCTGCTTCCGTTTTCGCTCCTCAAACTCTGTCGCATCAACCAATACTCGTTTACCTTGCACTTTATAGGGCGATATTGTACAAAGGCCTTGTAATAAATAATAAATATATCCGAACGAGCCTGTCTTGTATAACCGGATTAAAGGCAATTTAAATAGTCCCGTATGATCCCGGTTATTCTTGATATTTATAATAATAGTTCTTAAGCGATGCGATAGAACAAACCGAGGAATTATCATGAAGTTAATAAAATCTCTACTCAGCGTTGTACTGATTGGCCTACTGTCATTTAGTACGGCACAGGCCGGAGAGGTGCTTGACAGCATCATGGCCAAGAAAACAATCATGGTGGCGACCGACGCCAACTGGCCACCGCAGTCTTTTATCAACGACAAGAACGAAATGGATGGATTTGACGTCGACGTTGCGCGCGAAATTGCGAGACGCCTGGGCGTCGAAATAGAATTCATCACGCCTAGCTGGGATATCATCACAGCCGGCAACTGGAACGGTCGCTGGGACATGCATGTTGGCTCGATGACGCCGACGAAAGTACGCGCCGAAAAACTGGCATTCCCTGCCGTCTATTACTACACCCCGGCAGCAGTAGCTGTTCACAAGAGCTCCAGTATTTCCAGCGTAGCAGGCTTGAGCGGTAAGAAGGTTGGTACCGGTACCGGCACAACCTTTGAACTTTACCTGCAAGGGGATCTTTCTATCGATGCAGAGGGTGCACCGAAATTCGATTACCAGATTAGCAACCCCGAGATCAAGTCTTATGAAACCTCGACCATTGCACTGGATGATTTGCGTTTAGGCGACGGCGTGCGTCTGGATGGTGCGGTCAGCAGTCTGCCCGTGTTTCTGGAGGCGATCGAAAATGGTTACCCGATTAAAGTAGTTGGCGAGCCAATTTTCTACGAGCCGCTGGCGGTGACGATCGATCTGGGTGACAAGGAGCTGAACGACAAGCTCAAAGAAATCATCTCCTGGATGCGTAAAGATGGCACCCTGACAAAATTATCTAAAAAATGGTACGGCGTCGATTACGCAACCACCAATTAAGCCCAGATAACTATTTGTTTTACAAGCGGGGATAAATTTTGATTCAAGATACGGTAACCGAGGCGCTACTACTTAGAAAACCCCGCTTCGTATTTATCATATTTGTCCTCGCATGTATTGGCTTTATCATCATTGACCCATCGCAATCTGCGGTGGGTCATTTTCTTGCACCAGTCATCGGTGATCCCGCTGAAAGCGGGTTTTACGGCCGCTTTGTCACCTCGTTCACACTCGCGCTCCTGTTCATCCTGAACCTGATCGCGATCAGCTTACTACCTGAATTTCGCTATCAGGTTATCGTTGTCTGGATCGAACTGGCAGTACTGTTTCTTGCCTTTTTTTACAGCTTTGAATTGAGTTTCGCATTTATTCGAAGCAAAATTGGC
>JBGUEB010000230.1:0-5689 GCA_041821565.1 Gammaproteobacteria bacterium
CGTCGAGCCAGGATACCGCCGTGCACTCTGGGGTGCAGGGTTTTGACTCTTCCTGCCATCATTTCCGGAAAGCCGGTATAGTCGGAAATTTCGATTACCGGAATATCGTGTTCGGCGATTAAAGTCGCTGTGCCGCCGGTAGACAGAAGCTCTACGCCCTGTGCGTGTAGATTTTGTGCCAGGCCGATTACATCTGCTTTATCGGAAACACTGATTAAAGCGCGGCGAACGGGGCTGGCTGTAACTGACATGGAATTGCCTGGATCGGTTTAAAAAAGCGGCATTATAGCGGATCGATATAAGAGCGACATAAAAACTTCAGGGAGGTGATGTGAAGTTAGATCCGAAGCGCCGGGACAACGGCTTCCCTGCAACTAGCCCGGAAAATTCACAAATCATGCACCATCTCGCTAGTCTATTGATTCCACAAGAAATATTTCCTCAGTCGCTCGTAATCGTTGATACGAGACTCCTTCGGAAATTTCCTTGTGAAATCAATATTCTGCGCGATCTTGGCGCAGATTTATGAAATTTCCGGGCTAGTGCTCTATGTGATAGTGTTTCAGTTTTTTACGCAGAGTGCCCCGATTGATTCCGAGGTAAGTAGCGGTTTTACATTGATTGTTGTTGCAATGCTGTAGTACGGTCTGCAATAGGGGTTGTTCGATTTCAGAAATCACGGTCTCAAACAGGTTGGAGGGAATTTCTCCGTCAAGATCAGTCAGATACTCGCGAATCGCTTGCTCGACTGACTGTTTTAATGAGTTTGTCTGCTGTCTATTTTTCACGACAACTAACCATAAATTTCCCCAGAATTCATGAAGCCCTGGCAAATCTTCCTGAAAACCATTGCTCGAAAAATCTTGCTACCATGTCCAGTTGCTCTTCGGCTGTCGTCACCTGCATCAGTGCAGCTTTGACATTTTGATAGCTACCGTTTTGGCCGAGCTGCCAGTTAATGTGTTTGCGTGCTATTTGTACCCCCTGATACTCCCCGTAAAACACGTACAGATTTTCCAGATGGCTTAATAACCATTTTTGTTTTTGTTTATCTGTCGGCTCGTTTGCGGTTTGGCCTGTTCTCAAATAGTGTTCTATTTGACTGAAAATCCAGGGCCGCTGCTGCGCAATACGGCCGACCATAATAGCATCCGCGGCGGTGAACTCCAAAACCATTTTGGCTTTTTTCTCGGAATCGATATCGCCATTTGCGATAACAGGTATTTGTACTGTTTGTTTTATCTGGCGAATGGTTTCATATTCTGCTTCGCCAATATACTTGTCTTCGCGGGTACGTCCGTGCACGGTCAGGGCCTGGACACCACAGTCTTCGGCAATTCTGGCAACCTCTGGGGCATTCCTGTTTTGGCGCGACCAACCGGTTCTCATTTTTAAAGTTACCGGTACCGAAACTGACCTGACTACCGCTTCAATAATATCGCGTACCAGTGCAGTATCTTTCAACAATGATGATCCTGCGTCGACCTTGCAGACTTTTTTTGCGGGGCAGCCCATGTTGATATCGATAATCTGAGCGCCTTGATCGACATTGTAGGCGGCGGCGTCAGCCATCAATGCCGGGATACCGCCTGCTATTTGAACGATAATCGGCCCTGGCTCACCCTGGTGGTCCATGCGCAGTCGGGTCTTACGGGTTTGTCTTAATTCGGGCTGACAGCCAATCATTTCAGACACGGTCATGCCGGCTCCGAGGGAGCGACAGAGTTGTCGAAACGGTCTATCGGTGACCCCGGCCATGGGGGCGAGCACCAGTCGGTTGTCGAAGCTGTAGGGGCCAATTTTAAACGACATACTTAAGAAACGCGTTAAGCTTCAGCAGGGCGGGGGACTATAACGAAAAACGAGAGTTCTGACCAGGGAGCCTCTGATTAATTCTGGGTGAATCGGGTTGTGATTCAAAATGCCGAGACGTCGGACCGTTCAGTTCAAGGCGTGGAACGCAAGTAAGACCCAAAGCACTCGCTGCGCTCATGGGGCCAGCTTTAGCAGGGCTATTGCTAAGTTTCACAACGCAGAAATTGGTCATTTTGGGCACAACACGTTCATTCATGAATTGATCGGAGGCTCCCTAAATTGAATATTACTCAATTGTGGGTGCTGGGAATGCATGCTTGATTGAAAAAGCCTCGGCGGTGGGCCCCTGCGATTTTAATAGTTCGAGTTTATCTTTTGCTTCTTCCAGCAAAGGAATGGTGCCCGCGACTATCCACCATAATACCGTGTAAGCCTTATCGACACGATGAAACCATTCCTTGCGTCGGCTCATAATTTTGTTATGCGCGCTACGGTAAACATAACTATGTAAAGACTCGACATCTTTCCAAATGCTCATATTAACCAGCGTGTCATCGCCGAAAAAATCGATACCCGTAGCATCCCCCGCGTCGGTCTGGAGCCGCCAGATAAATCCCGGAGAATCGTCGGCGAGTGCGTTGATATTATCAAGATTGCCAACGAAATCCGCGAGTTCCGGAGAATCGATAGGGTACTTCATTTTGGCGATGTTGAGCTGTGCCAACTGAAATTTAATCATAAACCGTCATTGCTGCTACCGGATCGAGCCCGGTACATGCTTGAGCCGCAATCCATTAAAAGGAAACATGTTTGAAAAGCCAAGCTTCGTTTAGAATGGGTCCCGGGTCAAGTCCAGGATAACCTCGTATTATTCTTCCGACTAACCTGATTCTTATAAATATAAACACTGATAAGCTATGGAACTCTGGATACCCCTCACTATATGCGCCGCGTTTTTTCAGAATATACGCTCGGCGATGCAAAAACATCTGCAGGGAAAACTCTCAACCCTGGGCGCTGCCTACGTACGTTTCATATACGCCCTGCCGATTGCGATAGTTTACTTTTTTGCCGTGGTTTACTTCGAAGCGCATCCCCTGCCCGCGATTGACGCCGGTTTTTTGCTCTACGCTCTGCTCGGCGGAATATGCCAGATCCTGTTCACGGTATTTTTGCTGTGGCTATTTTCATTCCACAATTTCGCGGTGGGAACCACTTTTTCAAAACTGGAAACCATCATGGTCGCCATTTTCGGCCTGATACTACTCGGGGACAGGCTGACGCCCGTTGTAACACTCGCTATTGCGGTGAGTGCGGTTGGTGTTGTAATACTGAGCGCGGGGCAATCAAAACTCGGGGTCAACAATTTAATCCGTAACCTTTGGCGCCTGCCAACCATGATTGGCCTCGCCTGCGCCGCCTGGCTGGGTTTGAGCGTGGTGCTGTTTCGCGCCGCCTCGTTATCCCTGGGTCTCGACAGCTTTACGGTCGCAGCCTCTTTTACCCTGCTAATCGTGCTGATTCTGCAAACCGCGATCATGGGAATTTTAATCGGCCTGCGTGAACCCGGGCAGCTCAAAAAAATGATGCAGCACTGGCGCCCCGCGGCGCTGGTTGGCATCAGCGGTGGACTCGCATCGATCGGTTGGTTTAGCGCTTTTACTCTGCAAAACGCAACCTATGTGCGTGCGCTCGGACAGATCGAGTTGATCTTCACCTTTGCAGTGACCCTGCTGGTTTTTCGAGAACAGGTTTCGCGCGCCGAAGTCGGTGGAATACTATTGATCGGGGCGAGTATTATCCTGTTGTTGCTAGGCTAATTTGGCAACAATTGCACCGCCGCAATCTTCACAACTGGAAGAACCACCAAGATCCGGTGTTAGTTGATGCCCTTCACGTATTACATCTTCGATCGCGGTGATGATGGCATCATGCGCGTCATCATGACCAAGATGCTGGAGCATCATTGCCGCCGACCAGATTTGACCGATCGGGTTGGCGATACCCTGCCCGGCAATATCGGGGGCTGAACCGTGTACCGGTTCGAACATCGACGGAAAGTCTCTTTCCGGGTTGATATTGGCCGACGGCGCGATACCGATGGTGCCGGTGATACCCGGACCCAGGTCGGAGAGGATATCGCCGAACAGATTGGAGCCAACCACGACGTCGAAAATTTCTGGTTTGTTGACGAAATGTGAAACCAGGATATCGATATGATATTTATCTAGATCGATATCCGGATATTCGCTAGCCATCGCTACCACTCGTTCATCCCAATAGGGCATGGTATGGATGATGCCATTCGATTTGGTTGCAGAGGTGAGGCGATGCGCCTGGCGTGACATGGCGAGTTCAAATGCGTACCTGAGTACCCTGTCGGTTCCTTTGCGCGTAAAAATGGATTGTTGCATGGCCATTTCATCCTCGGTGCCTGCATAAAGCCGCCCACCGATATTGGAATATTCGCCCTCGCAATTCTCACGTACCACGTAAAAATCAATATCACCCGGTTTTTTGCCCGTCAGCGGGCATTGCATTCCTTCAAACAGGCGCACCGGCCGAAGATTAATATACTGCTGGAATTCACGCCGAATCGGGATTAACAGTCCCCATAAGGAGACATGATCGAGTACCGTCGGGAAGCCAACCGCACCGAGGAAAATCGTATCGAAAGCACTGAGTTGCTGAATGCCGTCTGCGGGCATCATCGCGCCGCTTTCGAGGTAGCGTTCACAACTCCAGTCGAAATGTTGCCATTCGAAAGAAATATCAAAAGTCGATGAAACAGCCTCGAGAACCTTGATGCCCTCGGGAACGACTTCCTTACCTATGCCATCACCAGGGATGACTGCAACGCGATAACTGGACAACAGCTAACCTCCGAGGAAGAGTTCGCCGACTTTCTGGTTTTTCAGCAGATCATCGCCCTTACCGGCGATCGCGAGTTCGCCGGAAACCAGCACATAACCAATATCCGCAAACTCAAGTCCTTTTTTTGCGTTCTGCTCCACCATGATGATGGTCTTGCCTTCGGTGTTTTGCAGGTCATAGAGGATCTCAAATACCATATCGATGAAACGCGGTTCGAGGCCTATCGAAGGCTCATCCACCAGTAATATTTCCGGGTTCATGACCAGCGCGCGCGAGATTTCAAGCAATCTGCGTTCTCCACCGGAAAGTACCCCGGCCTTGTGTTTGCGCCGCGCGGCAAGCCGCGAGTACTTATCAAAAACCTTTTCAGCAGCGGCCTTGGCTTCCTGTGGTTTATCCTTGAGGAATCCACCCATCCACAGATTTTCTTCGACTGTCATTCCGGGGAATATCGACTTGTCTTGCAGGATGTAGGCGATACCTGCCTGGGCAAGTTTCTGATTCGGTGTCATGCGAGTAACATCCTTGACGTCGTTCTCCAGGCCGATTTCGATGCTGCCGGAGAAAATCCGATTGAAACCAAAAATGGCGTGGAGGATGGTTGATTTTCCAGCACCATTGGGACCGATCAGGCAGAGCGATTGACCCTTGCCGACACGAAGGTCCAGATCGTGAAGAATTTCCATCTGCCCGTAACCGGCGACCAGGTTCCTAATCGACACATAGGGCGCATTGCCGGCGAGTTCATCGAGTTGTTCGAGACTGATGTCTTCGGCAATTGCCGCTGCCTGGCGTGTGACTTCTTCTACCGATATTACCGAGTCGACACTGCCACCATGGTAACCGCTTGCTTTGTCATTACCGGCCATCTAATGAGCCCCCAGGTAAGCATCTATGACTCGCTGATCGTTCTGTATTTCATCCGGTGTGCCCTGCGCCAGCATTTCCCCATGCGCCAGGCAGTAAATAGTCTCGGCCATGTTCATAATCACGCGCATAT
>JBGUEB010000231.1:0-5619 GCA_041821565.1 Gammaproteobacteria bacterium
TGGATATCGATGAAAATACCTGTTCCTCGAGTCGGATTAAACAGCAGTTGCAAAACGGTGCAAGTGCCCAGACATTAGACTGCCTAGCCGAAGCTATTCAACAATATATTATGAGCAACCACCTCTATGAATGATGCGAACCAGTTGTCGCCTGTGACTTTGCAGTCACAAAATCTCAAAAAGTTGGCTTTACAGGCCCTGGAAGATTTAAAAGCTGAAAATATTCAGGTTCTCGATGTTCGAAAACAGGCCAGTTTCACCGATTTTATGATATTTGCCAGTGGGAATTCGACGCGACATGTTAAGTCCATTGCGGCTGAGGTTGCCGAAACAACAAAGCAGGCCAATATGCCACCGCTGGGTGTAGAAGGAGAAGATGTCGGTGAATGGGTGCTGGTCGATCTTGGCGATGTTGTTGTACACGTCATGCTGCCCGATGTCCGGGTGTTCTATGACCTCGAAAAACTATGGCGAGACGAACTGGGTGAAACCGATTATGGCAGATCGTCTTGACCAGGTTAGCGGGTTAGGGCGTAGACTGACCCGGTACTTTTGTTATGAAGGTCCAGATTATTGCGGTCGGTCAGAAAATGCCGGAATGGGTCGACGTCGCCTGTACCGACTATCTTAAACGAATGCCCCGTGAGCTGAATGTTCAACTGACCACTATTCCGTTGGCCCAGCGTAAAAGCAGGGTGTCGGCCGAGCAACTGAGGCGTCAGGAAGCGGCATTAATCTTAAAAAAAATTCCTCGTGGAAGCTTTAGTATTGCGCTTGACGAGCATGGAAAGCAATGGTCAAGCCTGGAATGGTCGGAACAACTTGAACGATGGTTGCCGGAGTATGCGCAGGTCAATCTCATCATTGGTGGTCCTGACGGGCTTGCCGAACAAAGTCGACAGGCTTGTGCGCAAACGATTGCGCTCGGACGCATGACCATGCCGCATGCACTGGTGCGGGTAGTGCTGATTGAACAACTCTATCGGGCCTCGACTCTGCTCAGCGGTCATCCCTATCATCGCGAGTAGATATTCGACTGGGCAAAGAGCTTAACATTCAGGCAGGCTTCAGGCTTTCGGGCTATCATAGATGCATGATTATCCTTGCCTCAAGTTCGCAGCGGCGGGCCGAATTGCTACGCCAGATCGGTATCGATTTCAAAACCCTGGAGACCAGTATTGACGAGTCACGGTTGGCCACGGAGTCTGCCGAAGAATACGTTTGTCGAATGGCTGAAACCAAGGCCCGTGCCGGCCAGAAAATGGCTTCTGACCAGGCACAGCCACTGCCGGTGCTCGCTGCCGATACTATTATAAGTATTGATGGTAGTATTGTTGGCAAGCCGCATGACTCGCAGGACTGCCATCGTATGCTAGCAAAATTATCGGACAGTCAGCATCAGGTGCTATCGGCTGTAGCGCTTGGTTATGCGGGTCGGCTTGAGCTGAAAATGTCACTAAACCAGGTGAAATTCCGCGCGTTGGAAGAATGGGAAATTGAAGCCTATTGTGCGCTCGATGAGCCATTGGACAAGGCGGGTGCCTATGCGATTCAGGGTAAGGCTGCCATTTTTATTGAACGCATCGAAGGTAGTTATTCAGCGGTGATGGGACTACCTTTATTTGAAACTGCAGCGCTTTTGCGTGAGGCGGGAATATCTGTGCTAAAACAATGACTATTGGTGAAGAAATTCTTGTAAATATCACTCCGCAGGAAACTCGTGTGGCAGTGGTTGAAAATGGTGCCCTGCAAGAAGTTAGTATAGAAAGGCAGGGTAGCCGCGGTATTGTTGGGAACATTTATAAAGGCAAGGTAAATAGAGTATTACCCGGGATGGAAGCGGCCTTTATCGATATTGGCCTCCAAAAAGCCGGATTTTTACACGTGTCGGACATCGACGACAATAGTGCCGGGACCGAAGACCTTGAAGACAAACCCAGGCCTGCAATCAATGAACTGCTACACGAGGGCCAGACATTGTTAGTGCAGGTCGTGAAAGACCCCCTGGGTAGCAAAGGGGCCCGGCTTACGACAAGTATTTCAGTACCGTCCCGGTACCTGGTTTATACGCCTAATTCATCTCAGATCGGGATTTCGGTAAAGATTGAGGATGAAGGTGAACGTGAAAGATTGCGTGGACTGCTGGGCGAAGGATTGACAGAAAACCGTCATGGTGGCTGTATAGTGCGTACCGCCGCTGAAGGAGTCGAAGAAGATGAGCTTCATCGCGATATCAATTTCCTCGCCACGCTGTGGGATTCATTGCTGGAGAAAGCGCAACATCTCAAACCCGGCAGCCTGGTGCATGAAGATCTGCCATTATCGATACGTACCCTGAGGGATATGGTGGGCAGGGAAACCAGTCTGGTAAAAGTCGATTCGAGGGAAAGTTATCAAAAAATGATCGAGTTTTCGCAACGTTACATACCCGACTTACCGGCCAGGATCGAGCATTATCCGGGTGAGCGACCAATATTTGATGTACACAATATCGACGACGAAATTCAACGCGCACTGGCGCGACAGGTGAGTTTAAAATCGGGTGGATATCTTATTATTGATCAGACCGAGGCAATGACTACCATCGATATCAATACCGGTTCGTTTATCGGCCACCAAAACCTCGAAGAAACCATCTTCAAGACCAACATGGAAGCCTCCCAGGCCATCGCGCGTCAGCTACGGTTACGGAATCTGGGTGGCATTATTATTATCGACTACATAGACATGGAACAGGAGGAACATAAACGGCAGGTATTGAAAACCCTGGAAAAATATCTCGCCAAGGACCATGCCAAGACCCAGGTTTGCGAAGTATCACCATTGGGCCTGGTGGAAATGACCCGAAAACGTACCCGCGAAAGCCTGGAACACGTGCTGTGCGAGACTTGCCTCTTATGCCATGGGCGCGGTTCGCACAAGACCGCTGAAACAGTATGCTATGAGATATTTCGTGAAATACTGAGCACGGCAAGACTTTATGACGAGGTGCAGCAATTGCTGGTTATGGCTAATCAGGATGTGATCGACCGGCTGCTTGACGAGGAGGCCGCGAGCCTTGCCGAACTCGAAGCTTTTATTAATATTCCGGTTAAACTCCAGGTTGAAACCCATTTTTCGCAGGAAACCTATGATGTGGTGCCGGTTTAGGCTTCAGCTCAGATTTAATATCACATGGCTCGTTTAATTCGATTTTTTACGCGATTGCTGTCGGTGATACTCGTCCTGCTTGCATTGCTGGTCGTCGGATTACGCATTGGTCTGGCGAATATAGCTTACTTCGAAACCGAGATTAAGGATTGGCTGGCGACCGAGGTTGCCTCTGATATCAGTTTTATCAATATTCGCGGTAGCTGGAACCGGTTCAATCCGATTTTACGACTGGAAAATGCTTCGGTAGTACTACCGAATCGCGATCAACCCATTTCAGTGGATGGAATGGCGGTGGAGCTAGATCTGGTTAAAAGTGTCTGGATGCAATCGCCTGTAATACGCGAAATTTCCGCTACGATCAAGAATCTGAATCTGACAAAAGACAGCGGCGGGCAGTGGTGGCTGAACGAAATTAGACTCGGTGGTACTGAAACCGGTGGCGCTGAAACCAGCGTCGCCGCACTGGTATCGCAAATTCCGCATTATCTCAATATTGAATTGAAACAACTCGTCGTATTCGATCAAAATAGTCGACAAAAATATGAGATCGATCGGGTACAGATCGATTTGCAACAACGCGATGATGCGTTTCACCTCGAACTGGCAACCAGGTTGCCGGAACCGCTAGGTGATCAACTGGTCATAAAATCGATTGTTACGCCGGAAAAAAGCCTCGTTTACCTGAAATCCAGCCAGCTCGAGCTGTCTCGCTTTGCCGCCTTACTCGACCTCGATACATTTGGTTTGCAACAGGCCGAACTCAGTGGTGAAGTCTGGATCAGCCTGATGGAAAAACAAATATCCGCTTTGACCGGTAAACTGTCGATAAATCAGGGACTGTTGCAGACAAAGCCAGAAAATCAATCATATTCCTTTGCCCTGACCAGCCGGATCAGTGCCGGGCATTACCAGGGTGAGTGGAGAGTCATAAACCAAATCGATGATTTGAAGGTAAACAACAGGGTTCTACAACCGCTTAATTCCGAGATCAGGGTTGCTGGCAGTGGTGCGCAAACCAGGATTGACGGTTGGATAGATGACTTCGAACTGTCCAGTCTGAACGTGCTCGGCCGGGGTATCCTGCCAGTTAAGCTTGCAAACACGCTGCAAAAAAGTGAATTAAAGGGACAGGTGTCGAATGTCTGGTTCAGTCTCGAGCCGGATGATATCCCCAGCCTCCTGCTGTCCGCCGATGTATCCCATATTGCGAGCAAGCCTGCTAACGGAATCCCGGGTGTCAGCCATCTCGGCGGTTCGTTTGTTATCGGCAAAAAAAATGCAGTACTGAATATTGATGGCAGCCAGATGACTCTCGATTTTGCTGACCAGTTTCCAGCACCCCTGGAGGTTGATGAGCTTAAGTTGTCAGCCAACATCAGCCTCGCTGGAGATGACTTGCTAATGTCGGTGCCATCATTTGAAATCTCCAATAGCGATCTCAAGGGTGCCGGACGCCTGTGGATAGAAGCGAACAAGGCAGATAAACCCTTTATGTACCTGCGCGCGATTTTCACCGACGCCAGGGGCGGCAGTGCTTCGAAGTATGTACCACTTAAAGTAATGCCGGAAAAAGTGATATCCTGGGTTGGCCAGGGAATAAAAAACGCCGATTCCCCGCATGGTGACCTGCTATACCACGGCCGTCTTAGAAATATTAAAAAACTGGTTAAAGACAGGGCCGGAGAACTGGTAGTCGACTTTCAGATAGAAAATGCCGAAGTTCTGTTTGATCGTAAATGGCCAGTCGCCCGCAATGGTGCGGGCAGGGTGATCTTTCACAACCTGGGTGTCGATATAGCGCTTGACAAGGTGAGTCTTGAAGGTATCGATAATGGTAGCGCGAATATCTCGATTGCTGATTTCAGTCATGCCGAAATCAAGATTGATGTCGAAGCCAGGGCATCGACTGAGGCAGCACTGCAAACCTGGGTTAGCACCCCGGTGGGTCGGAATTACAGGCCAATCGTCAAAGGTTTTCGTAAAGTTAAAGGTTCGGTAGATGCGAGGCTCGGGATCTTACTACCAATAGGCGACATAAAAAGGCGGGAAGAGGTTGATATAAAACTCGGCTTTGCCAAATCCGCTGTTGAAGTACCGGCCTGGGGCCTCGACCTGACCGAGATAAACGGTGAATTACAGATTACCGAGAAAAGCCTTACGGCTAAGGCGCTGAAGGGTAAATTCTTTGGCGATCCCATTGTTGTCGATATTAATACCGATGCCAGCAATGACCGAACCATGGTTCGAGCCCAGGGAAATATCGAATCCAGGCAGTTGTTAGTCCTGTTACCGAAATACCTGAAAGATGGCTTTACTGGGAATAGTGATTGGCAGGTCAAACTTGCGATAGCAAACAATCAAACTAATAAGCAAAAGCCGATAGTGCAGATAAATGCTGCTAGCGAGATGCTAGATACTGAAGTTTTGTTTCCGGCTCCATTCAAAAAAACAGCGCAATCCAGTCGC
>JBGUEB010000232.1:0-5580 GCA_041821565.1 Gammaproteobacteria bacterium
ATATTTCAAAGCTGTGCGCGCGTAGAAATTCAGGCTAAACCGGGTCAGGCATATCTTGTCCATCGGCTCGCGCTACATGGTATAGCGCCCTGGCAGCCGGGGGCTGATGCTAGTGAGGATGGTCGTATGGTGTGTTATTTCAGGCCAGAAACCGGTGGTGCCGAAGAATGGCTATACAGGCCTTAGCCCGACCGCCCAAATCAGTCCGGTTTGCTGTTTATATTCACGATGCCCGATGGAGTTTCAATATTTGCCGATAGATAAGGCGCTTCAGTATCGGGTAGTGAATGAATACTAACCAGGTGATCGGCGCCCATTGAAGTGAGTACCGAGTGCAACCAGTCGGGGCGATTGTGAAAGATTTCCAGCGATCGCAAACAGCAACCCATATCTGCCATCGACCCGGAAGGGTGCTGCGCAGTATTCCACTGGATCACGTAGGGCACCAGGCCATTCGCCAACAGGCGGCCGTCTTCGGTTAATCCAAGCTGCCAGCTTAAAGCGTCGCGACTGAGTTCGGTGGGAATGCCTATTGGAAATACCGAATCATGACCCACAGTTTTTATATCTGCTGTATTCATAACCCAGGTGATTAGCCTCGGTTGCCGCTGCAAGGATTCTCTCATCAGTGCATCGTCGAGGTTAAACCAACGAGGGTGTCGAGGCACCACCGCTTGCGGGTCAATTGCGATGACCTCGATATAAGCGTCATTGCCCAGCTGCATCAGGTGATTGTGCGTACCCATGGTTTTGTGAATGCCGCCTATCGGGATCACGACAGCAAGGGTGGAGCGGATGTAGTCAACACCCTGTTGCAGTGTTTCAGCAGCAATTACCAGATGGTCCAGTCGATTCATGCGCTTAATTTAAATCGAATTAGCTGAATTCACAAGCCGCTGGTGAACAGTTTTGGCTTAACAGGCCAGCAATAGTGGATTTTCAAGTCTTACTGGATTATGTTGTGTTGATGTTTCCAACGAGGTTGAAGCAATGAATATTATTACCAGCAAACTCGATTATGCGGTCGGTAGTACCAGGCACCAGGCTTACCTTGCGCGTGATGAATCGATTAATGCCCCTGCTCCCGGGGTAATCATTGTGCATGAATGGTGGGGTATTAACGACTATATCGTTAAACGTGCGCATATGTTGGCCGAACTCGGTTATGTAGCGCTTGCAATTGACATGTATGGTGATGGCAGGATCGCCGCCAATACCGACGAGGCCGGCAGTATGATGGGTGAAGTGCTGGGTGACATGGACACGGGTACCCAGGCCCTGCGCGCCGGTTACCAGTTGTTAGTCGACCAGGCTTCGGTAGATGCACAGAAAACGGCTGCTATTGGTTACTGTTTTGGTGGCGCCATGGCACTACACATGGCGCGCATTGGGTTACCACTATCGGCGGTTGCGAGCTTCCACGGCGCGCTAGGGTCGTTCCACGAGGCAGAGCCGGGAAGTATCAAGCCACGTATTCTAGTTTGTCATGGGGAAGCTGATTCGATGGTAACGATGGATGATCTGGCTAACTTCAGGGTAGAGATGGATGCCGCCGGTGCAGACTATGAAGTGAATCTGTACGCGGGCGCCAAACATGGCTTTTCTAATCCTGGGGCAGATGAAAATGCCAGCAAGTACGGGATCGACGTCGGTTACAATACTGCCGCCGATGCGGCCTCCTGGCAGGCAATGACATCGCTATTTAGCAAGGTATTTGAGGAGTAACACAACTTAGTAAGGTATTTGAGGAGTAACACAACAATGTCGGCCAAAAAGGACCTTAGAGAACATCGTCGGCACTACGAGAGCGGCAGTATCGGCAGGGGTAATCTGGATCCCAACCCATTTATACAGTTTGGCAGGTGGTTGCAGGAGTCCATTGATATGGAAGCGATCGATGCCACCGCAATGACTCTGGCGACCGCTACCAGTGACGGTGTACCTTCGGCAAGAATTGTCTTACTCAAGCAGTACGATGAACTTGGATTTTGCTGGTATACCGATTCGCGCAGCCAAAAAGGACAGGAACTGGCCAACAATGCACAGGCAACGCTATTGTTTTACTGGCGTGAGATGAGCAGACAAGTCAGGATTCAGGGCAGCGTTGAACAGCTATCGGCACAGGATGCCGAGGCTTATTTTAACTCGAGACCCGATGGCAGCCGCTTCAGTGCCGCCGCTTCCTGTCAGTCTTCCCCGGTAGAGAAAAGAGCCAGGCTGGAGGATGAAGTCCGACGCTTGCGCGAGTTATATCCGCAGGGCGATGTGCCAAGACCGGCAAGCTGGATAGGCTACCGCCTGAAACCAGTCTATTTCGAATTCTGGCAGGGACTGGTTAACCGCTTACACGACCGCCTGGTTTATCGACCAACTACTGAAAACGGCTGGTCAATAGAAAGAATTTCTCCCTGACCATGTTGCTCGCCGCGTTCGTTGCATTCGTGCATTTCCTCGCATTCTTTGTGCTGACGACCACGCTCGTGCTACAGCTTGGCCTGCTCTCAGATTCTATCAGCGTTGCTACTGCGCGTAGAATTCGGCGTGCCGATCGGGTTTCCGGTATCGCCGCTATACTGGTGTTGGTATTTGGATTTTTACGCGTTTTATATTTTGAAAAGGGCGCGGACTATTACTTCGATAATACCTTCTTCCTGATCAAGTTGGCCTTGTTTATTGCCGCCGCCCTGATATCGATCTATCCGACGGTTTGTTATGCGCGCTGGGGTTCAGAATTAAAGCAGGAGATCGCGCCCGATATTTCAGCGGCAACGCTGTTGAGAATTCGAAAAATTATTCACTATGAATTGATTGGCATCCTCGGCATATTGTTATGCGCTTCACTCATGGCGAAGGGATTCGGTTAGGAGTAGGGCAGACTTCAGGTGCGCCTGTGCAAATGGTCTGCGAGAAAATTAGGTAATCAATAAACCGTCGGGAAGCAGTATCTATGAGCATCGATAATCAAATAATGACGCTGCAGGAAGTAGCAGATCTAACTCGAAGGGCGCTTAGTGCCTGCGGGGCCAGCGGACAGCAACTAGAACTTGCTGTGCAGTCGGTGGTCGACGCTGAGAGTGACGGCATTCGTACTGTTGGCCTCAATTACCTGCCCCTTTATTGTGGCCATTTACAGGTCGGTAAGTTGAAGGGTGATGCAGTCCCCATACATCAACAAATAGCACCGTCGGCGATTCGTTCTAACGCGGGCACAGGATTTGCGCATGCTGCTTATGCCGAGTGCGAAAACGAGTTTTATGCGCTCGCGAAGCAACAGGGAATTGCGGCTTTATCAATCGTCGATTCTTATTCAGCCGGCGTGGTTGGCTGGTTCGTACAACGCATGGCGCAAAACCAGCTAATAGGTATAGGTTTTGCGAATTCGCCTTCTGCTGTCGCACCGGCGCCTGGAGCCAGCCCGTTTTTTGGTACCAACCCGATGGCATTTGCGGTACCGAGGCAGGGACAGTCACCCCTCGTTGCGGATATGGCTACCAGCCAGGTAGCGCTGGTGACCATCAAAAAACACGCGGCAGAAGGGAAGCCAATACCGTTCGGTTGGGGCTACGACAAAGAGGGTAATCCTACTGAGAATGCCAACGCTGTGATTGATGGCGGCGCTCTGGCGCCAGCAGGTGGATACAAGGGCATGTTGTTAGGCCTTCTGGTTGATTTGCTCGCCGGCGTATTGAGCGGACCTAACTGCTCGTTCCAGGCCCCTGTGTTTAAAAATAATACCGGCGGCGAGCCCAGGGTCGGGCAGTTTTTTATTGCTATATCGCCGGCCAGCTTTTCTCAGCCTGCACAGGGGTACGACGCTCGGCTCGAAACCATGCTGACTGCACTAGTCAGTGAACCGGGGGTACGGCTTCCCGGGGCCAGGCGCGATGAGTTCCGCCAAAAGGCAGTGCAAGAAGGGGTTGAAGTCCCGTTAGAGCTAATAACCAGGTTAGAAGCTTTCGCCGCTGGCAAAGCACCTTAAGACTAGTAGCCATGAGTTATCAAGGTCATCAGGTTCGAGTTGGTGCCGATATCGGCGGTACTTTTACCGATGTGGTATTGGAGGCAGGGCCTAACCAGCATTCGGTCAAGTTATTGACCAATTATAGCGAACCCGAAGCGGCCATTATCGAAGGTTTGCTGAAAGTTGCCGATAAAGCCGGTATTTCGGTGGAGCATATCGATCAGCTTATTCATGGCACCACGCTGGCCACCAATGCATTGATCGAACGACGCGGCGCACACACCGCGTTTATCACTACCCAGGGGTTCAGGGATGTAATCGAAATGCGCACCGAGGGCCGATTCGAGCAATATGATTTGAATTTAAGTTTGCCGCCGCCGTTAATTTCACGCGAACATCGTTATGTGGTCGAAGGTCGAATCGCGGCCAGTGGCAGGGAACTGCTTGCTCTCGATGAACCGGCGCTAGAGGAAATCGCTGATCAAATCAGTGATGCAGGCTATGAGAGCATTGCTATCGGTTTTATTCATTCTTATGTGAATGACAGGCATGAGCAGCGCGCGCGGGAAATTCTGCGTAATCGTCTTGACCTCAGCATTTCTATTTCCAGCGAGGTATCACCGCAGATGCGCGAGTTCGAACGCTTCAATACGGTTTGCGTAAACGCTTTTGTTAAACCGCTGATGGCTTCTTATCTGGGTCGACTGGTCGAGGGTTTAAAGTCGGTTGGCGTCGACTGTCCGGTATTCATGATTCATTCAGGCGGCGGTTTGATTTCGATAGACAGTGCCATCGAGTTTCCGGTACGCCTGCTCGAATCGGGTCCGGCCGGCGGGGCTATTTATGCCGCCGATTTTGCCGCCCGCTATGGCCTCGACCGGGTTCTTTCCTATGACATGGGAGGAACCACCGCGAAGATTTGCCTGATAGAAAATCGAACACCCAAGACGGCTCGCAGTTTCGAGGTGGCGCGTACCTATCGTTTTAAAAAGGGTTCCGGTATGCCAATATCGATCCCGGTCATCGAAATGGTAGAAATCGGTGCCGGCGGAGGATCTATAGGCTGGGTCGACGAACTGCGTCAGATTCGGGTGGGCCCGCAGAGTGCGGGTTCCGAGCCAGGACCTGCAAGCTATGATCATGGAGGACAAAATCCCACGGTTACGGACGCCGATCTGCTATTGGGGCGTCTCGACAAGGATAATTTTGCGGGCGGTGATATGCGCCTTTCGATTGAAAAGGCGGGACAGGCGCTGGTAAGCGATATCGGTAATAAACTCGATATGAATGCAGAAACGGCGGCAATTGGTATTTGCGAAGTGGTCGATGAAAACATGGCGAACGCGGCGCGGGTACACGCGGTGGAAAGCGGCAAAGAACTGACCGACTTTACCATGATCGCGTTCGGTGGCGCCGCGCCGCTGCATGCCAGCCGTCTCTGCGAAAAACTCAATATCGAGGCCGTGTTGATACCGCCCGGCGCTGGCGTTGGTTCAGCGATCGGTTTTCTGCGCGCACCATTCGGGTTTGAAGCGGTACGTGGCGCTTATTTGAAATTAAGCGAGTTCGACCCGGCCTGGACCAATGAGTTGATCAGCGAGCTCGGCGCCGAGGCGGAA
>JBGUEB010000233.1:0-5513 GCA_041821565.1 Gammaproteobacteria bacterium
GCCCTTGCGTTCGGTTACTTACACTTCGATAGTGGGAACTCTATTTCTGGCAGCACCTGCTTTTTTAGAAGGAGGTTTCGGATTTCTGGGGTACTCGCTGTCTGAATGGGCCATGATTTTCTATTTGGGGTTTTTCGGCACGGTGCTGGGTGGTATCGGATTAAGAAGGAGAAAGTGGCTGATGATAACTATCTTCAGCCTGGCGATCGTTGGTCTGGTTTCAAGTTGCGGCGGTGGTGGTGGCGGTGCCCCTGCTAGTGAAGGTGATCCAGCCCCTGCTAGTGAAGTTGATCCAGCCCCTGCTAACAAGTCAAGTATTTCAGTAAGCGATCTAGAATCAGGAAAGACGTATTATTGGAAGGTGGTCACCAACAACGGTACGCACACTATCGAAAGCGCAGTCCAGAGTTTTACTACACGGTGATGTTGATACCAGAAATATTCGGGGCTCCGCAAACCCTCGCCACGGTTTATCAAAATGCCCTACAAAAAACCGCTACTCTTTTTATAATCTGTTGCATAACTTGAACAGAACAGTGACGCGGGTTGCCCGGCGAGAATCCCGGCCATGCCTACCTGATATTTTTCTCTCCATTCAACCTTATTAGTATCGGGATTGAATACCCCGGCGATACCAGTTCTAGCTTTTTCTCTCCATTCAATCTGCCTGGTGGTTGGGTTGTATACACCGTCCACATCCCCTTTATAAATTTGTTTCCATTCGATTTGTCTGGTCGATGGATTGTAAACCGCGGCAATACCACCCTTATAGTTTTCTTTCCATTCAATTTCTTCGGTGGCAGGATTGAAAATTCCGGCGACGCCACTGTTATGCTTTTGACGCCACTCGATTTCTTTGGTTACCGGGTTGTATACACCGGCGACACCACCCTTATTTTGTTCCATCCACTCAATTTCAATAGTTTCGGGATTGAAAACGCCGCAGATACCTCCCTTAATACGCTCTCGCCACTTGATTTCTTCACCTATCGCGTAAATTTCACCTTGCGGTGCCTGGTTCGAATCTTGAGCGGGCGCTTCACTTTCTACCGTTGAATCTTCGGTATCCTCGGCGAAAATTTCACCTGTTAAAACAGGGTCTTCATTGGCCGCGAAACCGTGGGTGCTCCATATCACGACCAGAGCAGTAAACAGGCCTTTAAAATAATTCATGTTTTAAATCCCGACCAACACTGTGGTAGACACTAATAGTTATAGTTTCTTAAGAAGCCTCACCATTGTTATCTTTTAGTCCAGCTTTAGCGGATTGATAAAAATCAGTGAGTATCAGGCAGGCTACGAAAATAACGATCAACATAAATGGTAGCGTTCCAATCGATACAGCGAGACCTATAGTAAACGCCAGAAATACCGCTACGGCAATGAACCCGGTAATTAAGTTATCCATGTTTTCTCCCCCGGTATATAAAGTTAATAGATTCAATCATTCAATAATTCCAGTAGCCAGCGGCAGGTTCGAAATAAGCGGGCGTCGTCGCCCTTATCTCCCACAACCTGTACGCCGACCGGTAGATCGTTTGCGCTCTGTAAGATAGGCAGGTTAATCGCAGGATTACCACAGAAAGTCCAGATCGTGCTGAAAACAGGACTACCCGTTGATTCTAGCCCCTGTGGGGCCGGGCCGCTCGCCGAAGGTGTCAATATAGCCTCATAATCCTCAAAAATTGCCTTCAGGATATCACCATACTCCTTTATTTTGGCAACCGAAGAGGAATACTCCGTCGTCGATACCTTCTGCCCTCGCTCAATCATCTCACATAACACGGTGCTTAATTTAGCCTTGCCATCACTGTATTCACTGGCAAAACTCTCTGCCAGGTCTGCTTCCATAACGGTTCGATGATGATCATGGAGATCGTCAAACACGCTCGGCAAGCTCACAATATCGATTGATCCTTCCGTTTTTTCATTGACAGCGTCTATCAATTCACGAAATCCATCCTTGCTGGATTGTTCGAGCTGATCCCACTTTGCAGTGCGCACAAATGCGAAACGTGGTTGCGCGGGTACGGTTTGTTCCATTATTTTGTTTATGCAGGGTGGGGCCGTTGGCTTCATATCACTATCCTGGCCGTCATAACGCATCAATACATCGGCGATCAGCGCCAGATCCTCGAGGTTGCGCGCAAACACCCCAACCGTGTCGAGTGGACTCGATTGTTTCAATACGCCAAAACGAGATATTCGAGCAAAGCTCGGCTTGAAAGCGTAAACGCCACAATAAGAGGCGGGGCGAATCAGTGAACCGTTAGTCTGGGTTCCCACGGCGAGGGGTACCATAGCGCAGGCCACTGCAGCAGCCGAGCCACTGGATGATCCTCCAGGTGTATGTTCCTTATTGTGCGGGTTCCTGGTTTTGCCGGGTGCATAAACCGCCAGCTCAGTGGTAACAGTTTTGCCAAGAATGATGGCACCGGCTTCTTTTAGTAATGAAACCAGCGTCGCGTCAGTTGATGGTGTGCGACCCTTATGTAAAACGGTACCATCTTCAGTTGGAAAGCCACTGGCATCAATAATATCTTTAATGCCGATTGGCAAGCCGTGCAGTGCGCCAGTCGGCAGTCCACGGCTGCGGAATGCGTCGGCCGCACGCGCCTGATCGAGGGCAAGTTCCCGGTCCAGATGAGCCCACGCGCCGATCGAGCCTTCCAGTTCCTCGATACGATCAAGGCAGGCCTCAACCAGTTGTTGTGAAGTGAGTACGCCATCGTCGATTAGCGCCCGGGCTTCACGGGCCGAGAGTGCATAGGCACTATCTGGAGATTTATTTTGCATATTGACCTGGCTGAGCCTTATCTTTTAACCAACACCAACTCTTAACCGGCACCAACTATTAACCAACACCGAACAAATAGACAGGTAGCCAGAGCGCGATCCCCGGGAAGTTATATAACAACACCATAGAAAAAATGATGATTGCAAGATAGGGCATAATGCCGGCAAAAATATCCATTAGCTTGATGTGTGGTGGTGCCACGCCTTTCAGGTAATAGGCAGCCATTGCCATCGGTGGCGTCAGGAAGGAAGTTTGCAAGTTTAACGCTACCAGAATACCAAAGAACAATGGATCAACCTGGAAATTCTCCAGCATGGGCAGGAATATAGGAACAAAGATTATTATTATTTCTGTCCATTCCAGCGGCCAGCCGAGTAAGAAAATGATTGACTGGGCTAATATCAGGAAGCCCACAGTGCTCAGTTCCATTGACAGTACCATTTCCCTTACCAGGTCATGCCCTCCAAGATAGGAAAATACTGAAGCAAAAGTCCATGAGCCGACAAATAACCAGCAAACCATGGCGGAAGTTTTTGCGGTGAGATAAACCGCCTGCTTCAATCGCTCCCAATTCAACGAACGGTAGAGTACAGCTAATACGAGTCCGCCAAAAGCGCCGACACCTGCTGCTTCTGCCGGTGTTGCCAGTCCCATCAGGATGGCTCCCAATACGCTCATGATTAATACAGCCAGGGGTATGAATGAAGTGAGTAACTCCCACAATATCATTGGCAGGGGAGGCACATCTTCTTCTTTGGGTTTTGGCGCAAGGGCAGGATTGAGAGCAGCTCTGCCGACAACATATATCATGTAAAAACCAGCCAGCATCATGCCTGGAAAGAGGGCAGCAGCGTAGAGTCGTAGAGGCGACAACTCGGCAATCGCGGAATAGACGATTAACATGATCGAGGGCGGTATTAGTATTCCAAGACATCCGCCAGCACAAATAACTCCAGATGCGAATTTTTCATCGTAGTTGGCTGCCAGCATCGCTGGGAATGCCAGCATCCCCATTAGCGTCACTACCGCGCCTATGATGCCCGAGGCGGTGGCAAATATTGCACAGGTGAAAAGCGCCGCCACCGCCATTGAACCTGGCAGGTTTCGCGCGGCTAGCTGAATACTGAAAAATAATCGATTGACGATATTCGCGCGCTCTACTACATAACCCATAAACAGGAATAGCGGTACGGCCACCAAAACATCATTCGACATCACAGAAAAGGTATTTTGTACAAACAAATCGAAAATACGGTTATCGAAAATGGTTTGCATACGTAGTTCATCGTAATAGGCGTAATAGCCGAAACCGAGGCCCATGGCGATGAGGGTAAATGCGATGGGAAAGCCCAGCATTACCATAAATATGAATAAACCGAGCATAACGACTGCGACTACTGGATCACTCATTTTCTTTCTCCAGTTTACGCAAGTCCGCTTGTTCGTTGATGAGCATGGTTTCGGTTTCCTGCACATCGTGCAATCGTGGTGGCCATTCGCCAGTTTTGATACAGATAATGCAACGAACTGCCTCTGCAATACCCTGCAATAAAACCAGCGTGCCTGAGATTGGAATTAGCGTTTTGAAAAAATATATCTGAATGCGTGCCGGGCTGCTCCAGCTCACTTCCTTATAGAACCAGGAATCTGCGGCAAAGCCATATCCATAATAAATCAATGCCAGGGCACCCGGCATCAGGAACAGGATATAGAGCACCAGATCAATCTTGGCCTGCGTCTTCTTGCTTAGCAGGCGATAGAGGACATCGCCGCGAACGTGAGCATCCTGTGACAGGGCGTAGGCGCCACACATCATAAATAGTGCGCCATACATTTGAACACTCATGTCAAACGCCCAGACCGTTGGCGCGTTGAGTACGTAGCGAACGAAAACCTCGTAGCAGGTCGAAAATGTTAAAATGACGATACACCAGGCAAATGCCTTTCCAAACCAGGCACTCAAACTATCGATGAAATGAAGTATTCGGGTCATCGGTTCGCCCTCTAACAGTTATTCCGGTAAATGAAAAAGAGAGGGCGGCATTAAAAATACCGCCCTCTGGATTGAACTGCTCAAAAATGGCTATTAGCCAGGTTTACAGGTCGCCAAAATAATGCTCGTAGGCTCCCTGATAATCAGGTGCATTATTCAAAGCATAAGCACCGTGCCGCTTGGCCCAGGCCATCTGCGATTCGATAACTTTCTTGAAGAAAGGATCGACTTGAGTGAATCGCTTGACGACAACATCCCAGGCCTTGAGCTGGTCCTTCATGATGCTACTAGGGGTACGATAAACGTTAACCCCATATTTTTCTTTCAACACGACCAGGTCCGCTGAATAACGCTCCATCGCCTTCCAGGCCATATCAGCAGAAGCGGCTTCAGATGCATATTCCAGGATTGCCTGGTGCTCTTTCGCCAGATTGTCGAAAAGAGTCTTGTTGTAAATGATTTCGAAACACTCCTGAGACTGGTGGAAACTGGCCAGATGGTAATGCTTGGAAACGTCCTGCATACCGAAATCCTTATCAGACGTTGGATTATTGAATTCTGCCGCGTCGATCAGGCCACTTTTCATCGCAGGCTGAATTTCACCGCCGGGTAGCTGTACCACCGACATGCCCATTTCCTGCAATACGTCTGCAGCGAGGCCCACTGTGCGGTACTTCAACCCTTTCATCTGCCTACTATTTTTAATCTCTTCTTTGAACCATC
>JBGUEB010000234.1:0-5506 GCA_041821565.1 Gammaproteobacteria bacterium
GTTCGGCCTTAGTGTAAATACAGTCCAGACGTATCGTTTTTCCTCATTGATCCGCAGTACCGACGGGACCATCGTCATTTTCTCCCCGGAGCCGAGTGTCCCCACTTTTAATGCCTCTCGTATTTCATTGTAGTCTGTAGTACCCATGTATCGATCAAGTATCATCTGGACGCCCCGGTTCTGAAAAAATTTGCTCACTTGTTCCGGAGTAGCCGAGGGTAAGTGCTTATACAACTTGAAAACTCTGAAATGTGCGACGCCTTCTTGATCTGTGGCGACCAGCACCTGGGAATTAATCGTACCATCCAGTAATCGCATAGTTTCCCATCCTACTTGCTCCTTGCTGGTCACGAAGCCCTGGAGATTCAAATCCTTTTCTTCAATAACCTGGGTATCCCACCGACTGGGAATTTTGAGCTGGAGATTTATGTACCCCATTTTTACTCCGATGCGCGACCATCCCCTGTCCCCTGAATCAACAGAAAACTGTGTAGTCCATGCCTTTTCTTCTGGTTGCCAGGGCTTAAACCAATAGGCTGCTCCCACCGTGACAACGAGGATAACCGCTGTCAGGGCTATAATTAGCTTGCGGGTTTTTGGTGATGTTTCAGACTGACGAATTTCCTGTGGCAGTGGAATCGACTGATCCGGTTTGAGCTCGACACGATATACTCGAACCAAATCATCAAATCCCTTTAGTGTTTGTTCGCCAAGGTTTTCCAGATCAAACGGCATACGTTTTGGAAGTGCCTCATGGATCGCAGCAGTAATGCACAAACCTCCAGGGTCGGCCAGTTGTTCGACACGCTGCGCCAATACAACACCCGCACCGGTTACTGTATTGTCGGCTATAACCACTTCACCCATTGCAATACCCACCCTTACCCTGGGCTGGATGTTGTCATTGAATTTTGCTATGTGATCGTGGTGTTCAGACTGGAATGCAAGTGCAGCAGTTACCGCGTCAGAGGGCAATTTGAACTCGGCTAATAATGCATCACCCCGTAGTTCACGCACTTGACCCTGATATTTTCCGATGGTGTCGCTGAAACGCCGAAAGGCATCCTGAATACGTTCGTGAGCTGCATGTTCATCTAGCTGTACTAACCTGGTCGAATCTGCAACGTCGGCGTGCAAGATAATAGCTAGTGTGCCAGATTGGGGATCCTTTGCCATTGATAGCTCAAATGGAGTCAAGGTCGGCAAATATTAACACATATCGATCTCGACGTTGCCTGGATAGGTCTAAAAACGAATGACTCCTTCGTGCCGAACCCAGCCCCATAAGTTGGATTTGTGAACGTTAGCTTTAAGAGAATTGCCTGTTCTTTGAAGCGAGTACTCGTAAATTTTGGATTTCGCACTAGACACAGGCAGTAATTTCTCCAAAGCAGTCACTCAAAAATCATAGGCAAAAGGCAGGTTCGTGCCCAAACCGGACCTCTGAAACATGGAAGTGGGAGACGAATTACGGCTGATGGCCGAAGATTGCCTCCTGCCCTAGCTCATCGAGCGTCTTCTTACGAGAAAGCTGCCACTGAAATCATGTACACCAGCAGCCGAGTTCGACCCATTCGACACGCTCAGTAACGGGGATCGGCTAAAAATAAAAAGCATCTCTTTACTTTTTACTCGTCAAATTGAGTCGGACTTGCTCGGACCAGCCTTGCAAGCCCTTCGGCCAGGCTCAGCTTGTCTTTGGTGCAATGATATGGGAGGTGTGCCACTCTCGGCAACTCGGAAAGCTGATGCCTGGGCCCCCAGCATTTTTGGATGTCCACTACCGTCTCGGTTCCTCAAACAGTCTATAGTGCGCGGAGTCGATTGAAACCATAAATTGTGATGTTTCTATTAATGCCCCTGACGTTTTCTTCCCCGATTTTGATCAGTCGGCCTGCCATATCATCATGCAACATGGCGATATCGGACGTTACCACGCAATCCATGCCTGCGCTCTTGGCTTTCGCTTCCATTCGGGCTGCGATGTTGATCGTATCCCCATAGAATGCGATGTTGCGCCTGAGATCACCTTCTTCACAGGTAATGATTTCTCCGCCATGAATTCCAACACGAAAATCGGGGCATACGCCAAAGCTGTTTTCATACTGTGCTCGCTCCTCCTCAACCGCAGCGTATAAATCGTCGACGGCTTTAAATATTCCGGCAGGATTCATCCCAGCATCCCAATTCCAGGTCGCAACAAAGCCATCGCCCTGGTAGCGATAGATTTCCCCTCCATTTTCTGCCATGGGCTTGGACGCATCGAACATGAATTTGCCGAACAGCAGATTTGATTTCTCGGGCCCCAGTGAATCGACAATTTTCGTCGAACCAACGATGTCCAGGAACATGAAGACTTTGCGTTCCCATACCGGGCGATGATATTTGCCAACCAGTAGATAAAAGACATTCTTGCCCCCAATAAAACTGACGACCCGAAGGAACATGACGATCAACAAAGATAAAAGGAGGATAGATGGAATGAAGACAGGATATTGTTCGTATACCAGTGGTAACTCGTGCCAGCCCCCGTGGGCAAGGAAGTTCACGTGCTGAACGAAAAGGAATATAGCGACTACGACTAGTGTATATATGCAATTCGACTTCAGTGGATGCATTTTCCGCAGCCAACTACCGCGACGGGCCTGGAAATAGAAGACCTCAAAGCAGCTGATCAAAAGGCCACCCAGTGGAGCGCCGGTGAGCGCGTACGCCATTGGTACATTCAGAACCCGTGCCAGAAACAATCCGACTATTGTATACACAATGGTTGCGATCAGAACTGTCGTTAATCGGTTACGGGTAACGCCCCTCATGTATTTCCGTCCGAGTACAGGAAGAATTAGCCGCCTATTTTCCTTATTCCACCAAATAAAGAAAGAGATTCTCGACGCCGTGCGGTCTTGGAGCATCAGAAATCCGTTATTACCAGGGGACAGACCACGTTTTAAAAATTTAGTGTGGAATGAGCGCTATTATCTTAATAAACACCAGCGTCCGTTCCTGGTGGTACTTGATATCGATCCCAGGCATCGTCATTAGGCGGAACCCTGTTCTTCATTTACTATGACACTAATTTCTTCAACGCGCTGGTAACATCGATGGGTAACGGAAATACTATCGTGGAACTGTTCTCGCCTGCTATCTGAGTCAGCGTTTGCAGGTAGCGTAATTGCAGGGCCTGGGGTTGCTGGGCGAGAATATTTGCAGCAGCGAGCAGTTTTTCTGATGCCTCCAATTCACCCTCTGCGTGGATTACTTTGGCCCTTCTTTCACGTTCTGCTTCAGCCTGCTTGGCGATTGCCCGGATCATGCTCTCATCGAGGTCGATATGTTTTATTTCAACATTGGAGACCTTGATTCCCCAGATATCGGTTTGCTTGTCGAGAATATTCTGAATACTGGCGTTTAATTTTTCTCGCGAAGCCAGCATTTCGTCCAGTTCATGCTGGCCGAGTACAGAGCGCAAGGTGGTTTGTGCCAGCTGGCTGGTAGCAGCGAAGAAATCCTCGACGTTGATGATCGCTTTTTGAGGGTCAACAACCCGAAAATACAGAACTGCATTCACCTTGACCGACACATTATCTCGCGAAATGACATCCTGTGTGGGCACGTCGTGAACGATGGTTCGCAATCCGACTCTCACCATTTGCTGAATAAACGGCACGATTATGATTAATCCGGGGCCCTTAACCTTGTAGTAGCGTCCTAACAAAAATACGACACCGCGCTCGTACTCGCGCAATACTCGAAACATGCTGATCAACAAGCCCAGCACCAGTGCTGAAAATACCATTAAAAAATAGTTCATGACCGCTCTCCTGTCGTGATTTCAGTATTGTTTAACATCACCTTCAAGCCGTTAATCGCCTTGATAGGTATCAATTGGCCTTTCTTTACGGGCTGCTCGGTGACGGCCTGCCAGAGTTCACCATGCACCCGCACCAGGCCCCGCTCGACAAAATCTTCCATGACCTCGGCTTTTTCATTGAGCATTGCGCTTTCACCTGAGACCAGGGCGACACGGCGAGACCTGATTAACATACCAAACACCATTACCAGTAAAAGCACCGAGAATGCGGCAACCGCGATTATCAACGGCACAGCAATCTGAAATGCTTCGGACTCGGTATCCATTAAAATAACCGAGCCGACGACAAAACTGACAACGCCGCCAATACCGAGAATACCGGTACTCGGAATAAAGGCTTCCATAACCATTAACACCATGCCGAGGCCGATCAAGGCCAGTCCAGCATAGTTGACCGGTAGTACCTGGAATGCATAAAGCGCAATGAGCAGACTTATCGCACCCGCGACACCCGGCACAATACCGCCCGGGCTATAAAATTCGAGAAAAAGCCCATAGACACCGATCAACATTAGTATATAGGCAACATTCGGATCGGTAATCACACTTAAAAATCGATTGCGCCAGTCAGGCTGGATTTCTTCGATACTGATCGAGGCGGTCTCGAGTTCGATTTTGTGGCCCTGTACAAGCAGTTGGCGGCCATCAATTTTCTGCAGAAGATCAGCCACGTTATCGGCCATCAGGTCTATTACATTCATTTGCAGGGCTTCATGCGCGGGAAGACTGCTGGCTTCGCGCACAGCCTGTTCGGCCCATTCCATATTGCGGCCTCGCAACTTCGCCAGGCTACGGATATAGGCAGCGGCATCGTTGACCGATTTCTTCTCCATAGCGTTAACAACAGGCTCGGCTGAATCGTCTTGCTTGTCAGCCGGTTTATCCGGTTTGGGTATACCGATACCACCGCCTATTTGAACTGGTGTCGCGGCCCCGAGATTCGTAGCTGGTGCCATTGCCGCTATATGGCTAGCGTAGAGTATATAAGTACCAGCACTGGCTGCGCGGGCACCCTGAGGGCTGACAAAACTGGCCACGGGAATCGGCGAGTCGAGTATCGCGCGAATTATTTCTCGCATTGAAGAATCCAGACCACCAGGCGTATCAATGCTTAACACCAGAATGCGTGCGTTGGCTTCCCTGGCAGCGGCGAGGTTGTCGACCACGTAGTCGCTGGTAGCCGGACCTATGGCACCGTCAATCTGCAGTAGCCAGGCTAGCGGCTCGGTTTCCCTTCTCACGGATATAAATTCAGACTGCCCTGGGCTCGACGATTGTGTGTTTTCGATTACGGGCAGGTTATTATTAAATGCTTGCGTGCTTACCATCAAAAGCAATAAACCTATCGCAATTGCCAGCAACACAATAACAAGGTGACGACGTTTGAACATGATGGTGAACTGCAGTATACCCCTGTTTAACCTTCTACCAGTATCACTTAAAGAATCGTCATTGCTTTTGATCCAGATCAATATACTCGTAGCGCCTGGGAATAGTATTGGAATCAGGTGGGCAGCAAAGCATTAGTTCTTGTGATTTACATGAATGACTCCTAAGTGCCGATACTGTTGAAAAACTCAATAATTTGGATAGGAGAATTCCCCGGTGAAAACCAAATTAACCTGAACTTCACTT
>JBGUEB010000235.1:0-5470 GCA_041821565.1 Gammaproteobacteria bacterium
GGTCGATTTTGGGATCATGATTTGACAATCCCTGGAAAGGGTTGGAGCGCTGTTGTTGAGCCAGTTGAGCCGCTCTTATCATAATCTTCGAGGGCACACAGCCGACATTGACGCAAGTGCCACCAATCACTTGCGATTGCTCGACAAGGGTCACACGGGCGCCACTCTCCGCTGCCTTGATAGCGCAGGCAAAAGCAGCAGAGCCACTGCCAAAAATAGCGACATGCATATTGCTGTCACTTTTAGGATCCTCTTTACGAAATTTTGACACTGTCTCGGTACACTGCGCACAACTCAAACCAGATACACTTAAATGAATCACGGAGTTATCTGCTGACTATTTGATTTAACGGAAGCGCTATGGTCAGGGGCTTTACAATGTCGATTGGCCGGCCAGAATATATCCCAGATAGAAACAGCCACCATAAGACCCAAGGCCGCGTATATAACATCGGTACGCCAGCTGGTCGCAAACCAGAAATTTAGCACAAGCAGTATGGTAATTGGGCCGATGACACCGAGTAAGGTTCTATACCATTGTCGATGGTGCAAATAGCCCAGCAAATTTACCAGCAGCGTGAGTATGGCTGCTGCGGGTAAAATTTTGGTCAGCAAGAACCCTTCCCATTGCGCTAAAAAGCCGAGTCCGAGTGCAGCGCCAAGGCTGGCAATTGCAGGAAAACAAAATGAACAACCCATCGCGGCAGTTATCGCGCCAAGTGATCCGGTTTTGTCTCCCAGGCGCGTAAACATATTAAGTAAATTGGTCATGATGGTTACCCGGTGTTTGGATAAACCAGAGTATAGATGCCGTACCTAAGTACGGAGTCAAGTAGGGTGTTAGCCTTTTTTGCCTGGTAACAGGGTGTCGATAATTGGACAATCAGCTTTATTAACCCTGGCGTTGCATTGCCTCACCAGATCCGTCAATACGGTTTCGAGCCGTTGCAGATCTTTAACTTTTGCTTGAACATCTCCAAGTTTCGATTCTGCCAGCGACTGAATTTCAGAACAGTGGCCATCTGCAAGAGATAGTAAATTTTCGATTTCATCGAGCTGAAAACCCAGACCCTGGGCTTTTTTTATGAAAAGAATCCTGTCGAGAATTGTCTTGTTATAGCGCCGATAGCCATTTTTGGGCTTGACAGGCTGATCAATTAAACCTCGCCTTTCATAATATCGAATCGTTTCGACATTGACCCCGGCGTTTGACGCAAGATTACCAATTGTCAGGTTCATGATTAATTCGCCATTTCCGGCTACCCCTAATTAAATGCCATGACTGATCCATTATTTATCTGCGAGTCACTCCCCTATCACGATTGGTGATACATCATATAACAATTTATCGTGGTCGTCAGGGTGTGCGTCAGGGGACTATCGGTTACAATGCCACTAAAGACTCGAAAGTTCGGACCTGTGTTGTAGTGTTGCGAATCGTCTTGCAGAGTTCGAACTAAAAGAATTCTGTCATCTCAAGTAATGTGTTGATTCATTTAAAAGCCCTGGCGATCACAGGGCGGGGGATCTTGAAGGCGTGATTTACATTCTTCAAGTTGGCACAGTGATTGGACTGATTGCCGGTCTTTTTCACGCCGTCGACATCTACCGGGAATTATCTACCACACCCAACCCTGACGGGTCTGTAAGTCGACTCCGCGCATTCAACTTTTCGGCCTGGACATTGCTTCTGTGGATTTTGGCAGGTGGCTATGTGCTTATTTTCTGGCTATTGGGGTCTGCTTTATACCTTGTATTCAAGGCTTTTCGGCAGTGACTGAGTCGCGCACAGTTGCGATTATTGGCGCGGGTGTTGCTGGTCTTGCGAGCGCACGTAGATTGATGGCGGAAGGTCTCGCCTGTACCCTGTTTGAGCGCAACGAAGTCCTCGGCGGGGTATGGTCTGATGGCTACCTCAACTTTGGACTACAGGTTCAAAGCGAGCTCTATGAATTTCCAGACTGGCCGTTACCCGAGGGTACCCCGAATTTTACCCCTGGGCCAATAATACAAAAATACCTCGAAGAATTTTCCAGTCACTTCGGCATCACTCCCCATATACGCTTTGGTACTGAGGTTTCAAATATTTCGGATTCGAGCGGTGCGGAGAATAGCTGGATTATTGAATCCGTAGGTAATGGCCAGACTAAGGCTGAGCATTTCGATATCGTCGTAATTTGTATAGGCCTGTATTCAAACAAGCCCTTTATTCCCGAATATCCAGGGGTCGGTGATTTTTCCGGTGAAACCCTGCACAACTCCCAATTCAAGTCACTGGACCAGCTTAGTGGCAAAAAGGTAGCCGTAGTCGGTTATGGAAAGAGTGCCACCGACGCGGCCATTGAATCGACGAAATCCGCGAGCGAAACCCATATTATTTTTCGCCAGCCCCATTGGCCCATACCTTCGAAGCTTGCAGGTATCCTGCCATTTAAATGGGGCTTACTGAGTCGCCTGTCCAGCACTCTCATTCCCCCTTACCAGTACAGCTCGTCAGTAGAAAGCCTGATTCATAAAATTGCAAAGCCGCTGGTCTGGTTTTATTGGCGCGTCGTCGAAACGCTGTTTTATTTTCAGTGCAGACTGGGCTCACGCTTCGGATCTCGTATCAGCCTGGTACCCGAGTTACCGATTGAGATTGATGCATTTGGTGAGTCAACCATGATCCCCGAAAGCGATTTCTATAAGCTCGCAAGAAGTGGAAAAATCGAACTTCATCGGACCAATATCGATGAATTCGAAGCCACGGGTGTCCGACTGTCTAATGGTGAAAGCCTAAACGTGGATACGGTCATTTTTGCCACTGGCTGGCATTCGGATTTTGGCTTTATAGCCGCGGATGTCTGGGCACGTTTGAATGCCGGGGACGATGGCTTTTATCTCTATCGGCACATTTACAATCCTCAGCTACCTGGCCTGTATTTTGTTGGACGGGCTTCCTCTATATCCAGCATTCTGACCTATAGTATCCAGGCCTTGTGGCTGGCTGATGTTGTGTCAGGAAGAGTTTCCCTGCCATCCCCAGCAGAAATGAACGAAAACATAGAACAGATGAAATCCTGGAAACAGTCGTGGATGCCTTTCAGTTCGGCACGAAGTGCAAGGTTAATAGCGCATGCGCAGCACTATCATGATGAATTGCTACGCGATATGGATATTGACCCATTCAGAAAAAAAGGTTTTTTTGCACCCCTGAAGGAATTGATATTTCCCTATCAGCCCGATGACTACAAATCGATTTCGGATCACTGATTAGGGGAATCTAGCCCGCCCGTTACACACCCTGGCTCAAAATAAAACAAGCAGCAGTGCGTAGAAACCTGTACACTACGCCGCCGCCTCGGCTCTGGCACAAATTCCGCCCGTCAATGGCTATCGGCCAACACCGACCAGGTTCTGAATTTCCGGGGCTTAATGCATACCAGGTACAACACATGACAACCAGCACGATTTCCGCCTTTAATCAGCTAGCGCTGAGTAAGCCTGTTTTTAAAGCCCTGGACGATGTCGGTTATGAAATACCCTCTCCCATCCAGGCTCAAACCATTCCGCTGATGCTGGCAGGCAAAGACCTGGTTGGCCAGGCGCAGACCGGCACCGGTAAAACCGCGGCATTTGCGCTACCGATACTGACTAATCTCGATTTAAAGCAAAAAGACCCGCAGGTACTGGTGCTCGCACCTACGCGCGAACTGGCGATTCAGGTCGCCGAGGCATTTCAAAAATATGCCCGGCATATCAAGGGTTTCCACGTACTACCGATCTACGGTGGTCAGGAATTCAGCACCCAGATCCGGGCCTTGCAACGTGGTGTTCATGTGGCCGTCGGCACACCGGGGCGCGTGATGGATCATATCCGGCGCGGCAATCTGAAGCTGGCGGGCATAAGCACATTAGTACTCGACGAAGGCGACGAAATGCTGCGCATGGGATTCATCGACGATGTCGAATGGATACTGGATCAACTCCCTGCTAAAAGGCAGATCGCCCTGTTCTCGGCGACCATGCCGCAACAAATTCGGCGGATTGCGACCCGCTACTTAAAAGAGCCGGCTGAAATAACGATTAAGCTCAAAACCGTCACAGCCGATACTATCCGACAACGTTTCTGGCCGGTCGGTGGTGCCGGTGCCCACAAACTGGATGCCCTGACCCGCATTCTCGAATCAGAACCATTCGAAGCGATGATAATTTTCGTGCGCACCAAAACCGCGGCCGTCGAATTGTCCGAAAAGCTGGAAGCTCGCGGCTATGCCTCTGCACCGATTAATGGTGACATTGCCCAAAACCAGCGCGAACGCACCATACAACAACTGAAAAATGGGAAACTGGATATCCTGGTTGCTACCGATGTTGCCGCACGAGGTCTCGACGTCGAACGCATTAGCCATGTTATCAACTTCGATATTCCCTATGACACCGAAGCCTATATCCACCGGATAGGCCGAACCGGTCGCGCAGGCCGTAAGGGCGATGCAATCCTGTTTGTCGCACCGCGCGAAAAACGCATGCTGCACGCGCTTGAGAAAGCAACCAGAAGCTCGATCGAAATAATGCAGCCGCCATCAACTGAGATGATCAACGACCGTCGAATCGCTCGCTTCAAGCAGCGTATTACCGATACATTGGCAAACAACGAACCGGGATTATTTGCCGAACTGATCGATCAGTATCACCGCGAGCACGAGGTACCGGTGCTGGATATTGCTTCCGCGTTGGCGCAATTGCTACAGGGCGACACCCCACTTCTGTTCCAGGCAGGACCGCCACCCGACGCCAGGGCGAAATGGGATAGAGAAAACAGTTCCCGTGATAACAAACAACCGGCTAAAACAAGGGATCGCGCCGCCAGGAAAGATACCCCACCAGAAAAGGGCATGCAGCGTTACCGAATTGAAGTTGGCTACAAACACGAGGTTAAGCCCGGCAACATCGTCGGTGCCATCGCCAACGAGGCAGGCATCGAAAGTCAGTATATCGGCCGCATCAACATTCATGACGATTTCAGCCTGGTCGACTTACCCGAGGATATGCCGAAATCATTATTCAAGAGCCTGAAATATGTCTGGGTGGCGGGACAACAACTCCAGATTAGCCATCATCAAGTTGACCATAAGCCGAAAAGTCTGGATCATCAAGTCAGAGACACCATCAAACCGCGTATTAAGGATACGAAAAAACCCAAAAAGAAGAAACTTAAAGGTAAATCAAAAAAACCAGTAACGAGGAAAACCAGTATTTAGTAAGCTGCAGACAAAAAAAACCCACCCGACCTTTCGGTCAAGCGGGTGATAAATAAGTCAAAACCTGAGGAGGAGGAGGGGGTTTTAACTTCAAGCCCAATTGTGTGGGCTATGGTGAAATAATAGGCCCGAAACTGTTACAATAACAGTTACAATTTTTTTATAATCCATACAGGACAGTTAGCGAATCACCATGACAGTTGTACGTCCGGAAACCTTCAAGTACG
>JBGUEB010000236.1:0-5469 GCA_041821565.1 Gammaproteobacteria bacterium
GTACCTCCCGCCCAAGCTTTGGCGCACTACGCATGACATGTTGCAAGCTTGAGGTTAGCTCCTCGATATCCTGCTTTATCTTTTCCTGCTTTTGTTTGGACAGTTTTTCAAACTCACCCGGGGCAATTGTTTCACCACCTCTAATCGGCACAAATACGATGCCGGTTGGTGTCGGAACCACACCTATATTGCGACTTTTAGCATCCCTTTCCACATCGGCGAATGCCTGTTCCTGGCGCTCCTTGTACTCCCCCTCGATCGCATCGTGCTGGTTCTGAAAATCTTCGCTCTCGAAGGCGGCTGGAATCGCCGTTTGCGCATCCTGAACAACATGCTCGACATCAACGCGCAGCTTCTTACTGATACCCGGCGGCAGTTCGAGTGCCCTGGGCCTTCGCGGATCCTCAAAATTGTTGACGTAACACCAGTCGTTCGGCACATTCCTGGCGGCCGCTTTTTCTTTCAAAAAGGTCCGAACGAACGTATGACGACCGACCCCGGGCGGACCGAGTACAAAAACGTTATGGCCATCGACATCCATCTCGGTAGCAAAGTAAATAGCTTCCGCAGCGCGATTCTGACCGGGGATATAGCTGAAAGGCGGTAACGCCTCTGTAGAGTCGAACTTCAGCTTTGCAGATTCACAACTTCGAACTAGCAACTTCGGTGGCAGTGGCTTTCCTGGTCTTATTTTCATCTCATGCAGATAATCCGAGTTTCCTGGTTCCATGTCCACGATTCATGAATTTCGCCAGCCATATTAACAATGCCGGATTAAATTTAACTCCTGGTAAAAACATCTCGATTTTCCCATCTCAATATAAATTAAAATTTACGCCTACGAGTCAGAAAGATCAATACAGGTTTATTCCCTTTATCAATCTAGCCTGCAGAACCCGGTGCTTTTGGGCAAGGGTCCTTTAATTCTCCTATACTTATGTACTCCCACCCAGCGGAGTCAAAACCATGCGCTACCTTAGCTTACTCATCTGCCTGGCCTCCCTGTGCGCCTGTGGGGGCAGTGATGCACCGGACGAAGTTCTTTTCCAGGACCAACGCAATGCCTTGCAAAAGGCCAAAGGTGTAGAAGATATGCTGCTGGACACCGATCAGAAACGGCGTGCGCAGATGGAAGCGCAGGAGTAAATTCTAATAAATTAAAAAAGGGGTCGGTGACAAATGCGAATGATTATCATTTGTCACCGACCCCTTTTTGCCTTGAGCGACAGATTGTCACTACTCGCCTAACCGCATGAACTTCAAAGTCCGTGACTGCAGGTAGTCAAAAAACGGATTCCAGCGCAGACGCAACAGATCAGTCCCCGAAACTCGAAGTACACCGTGCTCACCCCTGAGGTCCAGATTACCAAGCTGTATGCCGGGACTTTCGCCGGCCGATGGTCCGCCGTAAACCGGATCGTCTGGCGCAAACGGGAGTGCCACGTGAGAAAGCGAGTAAATTCCCGCAGGCCACTCGTTGAGATAGACCGACGCCGAAGAATCCTCCTTGTCATACTCGTTTCTCAAGGCAACAACTCGATGACTCCCCTCGCTCTCATTCGTTACCAGGGTCAGGTCATAACCGCGTTCAATTTTACCCACCAGAGGTCCGAAGACCGTCATCGGGTCATTCTTTAGCAAATCCTCGGTACCAACCTCGCGGTTGATATCAAAGAGCACGAGTTCGTGAGCTGCCGGCGGTAAACGAGCGAACAGATTTTCGACCAGGGCGTGCGGTGTCACTGTAGCGTCGACGCTCGATTGAAAGGCAAGGATCGGTGGCATCTTCTCGAGCTTTCCCGTGCCTTGCATCTCGGTTAGCTGCTTTTGTATGCGCATTGTGATGCGGTGTGCGAGATCTCCAGCATTTACCGGAAAAGAGCCGTACTTGAATGGGTCGTATTCCGGAAGTACCGAGTTCCAGGCCAGTTTCTCGAGACCGAGCAGATGTCCGAGACGCGCCTGCCACACCGCCAACGCGGCGATTTCGCTCACACCGATTTCAGGCGAAAGCAGAATGACTCCGGATGGTCGTGGTAACGAAGCATCAGCCAGCATCGAAAGTGTGTACTCAATAGATAAAGCGCCACCGTTGGAATAGCCGACCAGGTAAAAAGGCTTATCTCCGATCGTGTTCTGAACGTGGTGGGCAGCAAGGCGCACAGCCGTGGCCATATCCTGCCATCGGGCTTCAACGAGGCCGGAAGGCGCTGTACCGTGCCCAGGTATTCGTAACCCCAGCACCCAGGCACCAGCATTGTGTAGTCGCTCGCCCAGAGCCCGCATGCTGTATGGCGAATCGGACAAGCCGTGTAAAAGCAATACACCGACAGTTGGCTCTTCGGTGCGCAATTCGAAACTTCGGTTCCAGTTAACAGGCCAGCGTCCCGGGTCCGACAGGCTTCCGCGGCTATAACGGTTAACGGCGTTCCTGTTTCCCTGCGGGACCGCAGCATAAACGAGTTCGTCGAGCTGGGCGAAGAGCCGGTCTTCCAATGCGAGATATTGGCTATAGTCCGATACAGCGGACTCAACCGTAAATTCTTCATCGAGGTCAGCATAATGCCAGACCGACAGGTCGGGACGGCTTTCGAGAATATTGATATAGATGATTAGAGCGACGATGGCGCTACCCAGCAGCCCGTAGCCGAGCAGGCGCAAAAGCATACCTGTGAGGCTGGTAAGAATCCTCAAGCTCATGACAATATATAATTTAAACGGTGATAAGCCTGCATTTCAAAATGAATAATACTAGATCCACAAGGGGTACAGTAAGTATAAACACCCAATTTCCACTATTCCACCTGATAACCAACAGAAACTCGCAACGCCGCTCAATCCCGAGGTATCAGAAAACTGACTGAATCCCGCCGTTACTCTTAATTACGATTAGTATTTACGTGTTGTTTGAAGACCCCGACATTGTGTATGTCGCTTATAAACCCCTGTCTGCTAGCGAAGAATCGGCTGAAGCCCTGAAAGAGGTTAAAAAATTATTGCGGGAGATAGTGATGGAGTTGCTGGAATAATTGATTTATTAATGACGAACCAGCCTCCCATGAAGCTTTAGGTAGAAGCCTCGTTCGCCCTTTAGGTTAGTACCCGGTTGTCTTCAGGTTATTCTTTTCTTTGTGGTCATCCAGAGCCAGTTGTATCAATCGGTCAATCAGGTCCTTGTACGACAAGCCCGATGCTTGCCAGAGCTTTGGATACATACTGATTACGGTAAATCCAGGAATCGTATTGATTTCATTGATGTATACCTCGCCACTTTCTGTCAGGAACATATCAACACGCGCCATGCCCCGGGACTCAAGCACTTTGAAGGCAGCAATCGATGTAGCCTGTACTTTTTCTATCGTCGGCTGATCCAGCTTTGCCGGGATTTTCAGAATCGCCGCATTTTCGTCGATGTATTTCTTTTCATACGAGTAAAAGCCGTCGGCAGTTTCTATCTCACCGACCACCGATGCAATCGGGTCGTCATTACCCAGTACTGAGCATTCTATCTCGCGGCCGACAATCGCCTCTTCTATTACAATTTTGGGATCGTACTGCAACGCGTTATCGATGGCTGGTATTAGATCGGCGGCACCTGGGACTTTTGCGACACCGACGGACGAACCCATGTTGGCAGGCTTCACGTAAACAGGATATCCCAGAGCCTGTTCAACCTGCCCCGGCAATTCGCTTGTTAGATCATTTCGTCGAAGGCAAATGTGGCGCGCGACCGGAATGCCCGCGTCTCGAAGCAGGCGTTTCGAAACATCCTTATCCATGCCAATCGCCGAACCCAGAATATCGCTGCCAATGCAGGGGACGTTTGCCAGTTTAGCCAAACCCTGAATCGAGCCATCTTCACCATAGGGTCCGTGTAACACCGGGAAAATGACATCGACAGCTGGTATAGATGCTGGACTCTGTAGATTGATAAGAACACCCGTCTGATCACCAGGAATCAAGGAAACAGGATTTTTGCATTTATTCAGCGCGATTAAACGCGGGTTATCCGAATTCAGCAATGGCATGGACTCATCGTTTAGGAACCATGCGCCTTTGCGATCGATGCCGATCAGAACTGTTTCAAACTTTTCCTGATCAATCGCCTCAATCACGTTGCGCGCTGACTGGAGTGATACCTCATGCTCTGCAGATCGGCCTCCAAACAGGACTGCCACGCGAATTTTTCTCTGCATTTTATGCCTGCCTCACTATCGAAATTGGTGAAATGGGAACGAAATACCGTAGAGGTCAGTTTATAACAGTCGAATTCGAATGCGATATTTATTGTCGGCTATGAGGAAAGTAAACGCCCAGATACGAAGAGCAGGAGGCTGTAAACGCCCAATCGAGACATCCAAAGTTAGCGTAAGCAGTAGCAGTGTAAAATCGGAAACCAACGGGCCCGGCAAGAGGCCGAGAACATTAGCTAAAAAACCTTGTCTAACTTACATCGAAATTATGATCAAGTACAGAATCATCAAACAAACTATGACTAATCATTTTGAGATTATGGCCTATACTTTTTAATATACCGAAACTTAACAGATGCCTCGCGCAGGAGCGATTGTTATGAGTATCTTCAGCAACTACCAGGCTCGATACGAAGGTACAGAACAAGAAGAATACGATCTTAAAGAATATCTCGAAATCTGCAAAGCAGATTCGACAGCTTACGCCACAGCCGCAGAACGACTACTACTAGCCATCGGTGAACCCGAGAACATTGATACGTCGAAAGATACACGTCTCAGCAGAATATATTCAAATAAAATTATCAAACGATATCCGGAATTCGGTGACTTCTATGGTATGGAAGTATGCATCGAACAAATCGTTTCATTCTTCAAACATGCGGCTCAGGGCCTGGAAGAGAAAAAGCAAATTCTCTACCTGCTCGGTCCGGTTGGTGGCGGCAAATCGTCGCTCGCAGAAAAGTTAAAAGAGCTGATGGAGAAGGTCCCCTTTTATTCATTGAAGGGATCGCCAGTGCATGAATCACCACTGGGCTTGTTCAACCCCAGTGAAGACGCACAAATCCTGCTGGAAGAATATGGAATCCCGGAACGCTATGTGACCACCATCATGTCTCCCTGGGCGGCGAAGCGACTCAAGGAATTTAATGGCGACGTCGGCCAGTTCCGCGTCGTCAAACAGTACCCGTCAATACTCAACCAGGTCGGGATTTCGAAGACAGAGCCCGGCGATGAAAACAATCAGGACATATCCGCACTGGTAGGAAAAGTGGATATTCGGAAACTGGAAGAATTCAGACAGAACGATCCGGATGCCTACAGTTTTTCCGGTGGCCTGTGCCACTCTAACCAGGGTATTCTTGAATTCGTCGAGATGTTCAAGGCGCCAATCAAGGTATTGCATCCGTTGCTTACGGCCTCGCAGGAATCAAACTACAACGGCACCGAGTCCATCGGTTCGATTCCTTTCGACGGCGTCGTGCTGGCACACTCG
>JBGUEB010000237.1:0-5404 GCA_041821565.1 Gammaproteobacteria bacterium
AGCGATAGAGGCAGGTGATGAAAGTCGAAGATTGCGAAACTACCGGTCTGGTTGTACATATAAATCAGTGCCACCAGCATCAAAACCGAACCGATGAAGGTATACAGAAAGAACTTCAAGGTTGCATAAATTCGATTCGCACCACCCCAGATACCGATTACGAGAAACATCGGAATCAGCGTTGCCTCGAAAAAAATATAAAACAGTATGGCGTCAAGCGAGGCAAAGGTACCGATCATGAAGCCTTCCATGATCAGAAACGCGGCCATGTATTGCGATACCCGATATTGTATTACCTCCCAGGCTGAAATCACGACGATGACCGTGGTGAAAGATGTCAGCAATATCAGGGGCATCGAGATACCGTCGATACCTATAAAGTACTCGATGTTAAATTCGTCGATCCAGCCATGACGCTCGACAAATTGCATTAAATGGGTGTCGGTATTAAATTGCGTATAAAGGGGTAGCGTCAGCAGGAAGGTAATAATGGAAAACAATAGTGCAATCTTGCGCGCGCCCGAAGGATCCCTGTCGCCGGAGAACAATACCAGAATGCCACCTATAATCGGTGTCCAGATTACCAGGGTTAAATATGGCCATTCAGCGTACATAGTTTATCAAATACCTTATTATTAACTGGTCGGGGATTAACCCAACACGGCCCAACCAAGTAATAGAATCAGGCCCGATATCATCACAAATGCGTAGTGATTGAGGTAACCCGTCTGCACCTGGCGAACTATTCCTGAAAACCAGCCAACTAGCCTGGCGCTGCCGTTAACCACCAGTCCATCGATTAACAATCCGTCACCCAGACGCCACAATACCTGCCCTATGGCCCTGCTGCCGCCGGCAAAAACGATTTCATTAAAACGATCGAAGTAGTATTTTTGATCGAGCAGCTTGTAAAGAAAACTGAATTTTTGTTCCGCTGCATCCGCTATTGACGGCTTTTTCAGGTAGATATACCAGGCGGAAAATACCCCGGCCGCAGCCAGGTAAAGCGGTAGACCGCTGAAACCATGCGCAACAAAACTAGCCGGCCCATGGAAAGTTTCCGCCACCGCGGCCATCGCGCCATGATCATCGAGTATGAATATGGCATTATCGAAATAACCACCAAACAGCACTGTTTCAATCGTAATCCAGCCGATTATCGCCGACGGGATAGCCAACAGAATCAAGGGCACAGTGATTACCGGCCGTGTCTCGTGCAGATGTTCGCGCGTATGCTCATCCATTCGCTCTTCACCATGAAACACCAGGAAGAACATTCTGAACGAATAAAACGCGGTAACAAAGACCCCGATTAATACCATGAAATAGGCATAACCAGCGCCGGGTATATCGGCATGGTGCGCGGCTTCGATGATCGCATCCTTGGAAAAATAGCCAGAAAAACCAGGAAATCCTATTAATGACAGCGAGCCTATCAGCGATACCCAGTAAGTAATCGGCATATATTTTTTCAATCCACCCATCTTGCGAATATCCTGCTCGTGGTGCATCGCGATTATCACCGAGCCCGCGGCGAGGAATAGCAGGGCCTTGAAAAACGCGTGCGTCATCAAATGGAATATGGCAGCCGAGTAAGCAGAGGCACCGAGCGCAACCGTCATATAACCAAGCTGCGACAGCGTTGAGTAAGCGACCACACGCTTGATATCATTTTGCACTATTCCGACCAGGCCCATGAAAAATGCGGTGGTAGCACCGATCACAAGCACCACCGACAAGGCGGTTTCCGACAGTTCAAACAGGGGTGACATGCGTGCCACCATGAATATACCGGCGGTCACCATGGTCGCGGCATGGATTAAAGCCGAAATAGGTGTGGGACCTTCCATCGAATCGGGTAACCAGACATGCAACGGTACCTGGGCCGATTTACCCATGGCGCCGACGAACAGTAATATACAGGCGAGTGAAATCACCGACCAGTCGAGTCCGGGAATCACCTGAATGCTAGCCTTCACCATTTCATCGGCGCGGTCAAAAACCTCGTAATAATCGAGCGAGCCCGTGTAACCGAGCAGCACCGCAATGCCGAGCAGGAATCCAAAGTCACCAACGCGATTGACCAGGAAGGCTTTCATATTGGCGTAGATTGCGGTTTCACGTTTAAACCAGAATCCGATCAATAAATAAGACACCAGGCCGACTGCTTCCCAGCCAAAGAATAACTGTAGGAAATTATTCGACATTACCAGCATCAACATCGAAAAGGTAAATAACGCAATGTAGCTGAAGAATCGCTGATAACCATCGTCATCTTCCATGTAACCAATAGTGTAGATGTGTACCATCAGTGAAACACTGGTCACCACGACCATCATCAGCGCGGTCAGACTGTCGATCAGAAAACCAATCTCGAAGCGAATACCATCACTAATCATCCAGGTATAAACCGACTGGTTGTAAATAGCGGCACCATCGAAAGCCACGTCTTTCAATACCACCAGTGACAATATGGTGGAAATACCGACACCGGATATGGCGGCCAGGTGCGATGCGACGCGACCAATTTGTCTGCCAAAAAAACCGGCAACAATGGCACCGAACAGCGATGCTAACGGGATAGCCAGGTAGACGGATTCCATATTCATCCCCTTAACTCGCTAATATCATCAATGTTGATCGAACGCTTGTTACGGAACAACACCACCAGTATCGCCAGGCCGATGGCTGCTTCGGCAGCGGCGACGGTGAGAATGAAAAACACGAACACCTGGCCGGCGAGGTCATTCAGATAATGGGAGAAGGCAATGAAATTCAAGTTCACCGCGAGCAGCATGAGTTCGATCGACATCAATAGGATAATGATATTTTTTCGATTAATCACGATTCCAGCGATACTGATACTAAACAGTATCGCGGCGAGAATCAGGTAGTGGCTCAATTCTACGTTCATGATTCCTTACCACTCGATGGCATTTTTACAATACGTAGCCGATCGGCCTTTCTGACCCTGATCTGATCCGAGGGCTTCTGGTACTTGGTTTGCGGGCGTTTGCGCATGGTGAGTGATATTGCGGCGATAATGGCCACCAGTAAAATCACCGCGGCCACCTCGAAGGCAAACACATAATCGGTATAGAGGACAGCGCCGAGCGCTTTGGTATTGCTGTAATCGGCAGCCCTGGCTACCGGATTTCCCAATACCTCGATAGAGAAATAATCGCTCGTAACCACGGCCCACATTAGCACCAGCATGATCACGGCAACAATTATACCCAGCGGTAATACTCGACTAAATCCCTCCCGCATACGCGCTATATTAATATCCAGCATCATTACCACAAACAGGAACAACACCATCACCGCTCCGACATAAACCAGTACCAGGGTAATAGCCAGAAACTCGGCTTCTAGGGTCATCCAGATAACCGCGCTGGTAAAAAATGTCAGCACCAGGGACAAGGCGGCATGAACCGGATTTTTTACCGTCACAACCGCGGTCGCCGAAGTTACGGTGATTATTGCAAAAAAATAAAAAATAATGGTTTCTAACATTTTCAGTAATTACCGATATGGTGCATCAGCGGCACGATCTGCAGCCAGTTGAGCTTCGTAGCGATCGCCGATTTCGAGTAGCTTATCCTTGGTCATAATATTTTCACCCCGATTCTCGAAGTGATACTCGAATATGTTAGTTTCGACAATCGAATCAACCGGGCAGGCTTCTTCACAAAATCCACAGTAGATGCACTTGAACAGATCGATATCGTAACGCGTGGTTCTGCGCGTCCCATCCGCGCGCTGTTCTGATTCAATTGTAATGGCGAGAGCCGGACAAACCGCTTCGCAAAGCTTGCAGGCAATGCAACGCTCTTCACCATTGGCATAACGGCGCAAAGCGTGTAATCCACGAAACCGCGGGCTAATCGGAGTTTTCTGTTCGGGGTATTGCACGGTAAATTTTTTACGAAAGAAATACCGTCCGGTCACATTTAGCCCCTTGAATAACTCAAGGAAGAAAAAACTTTTAAAATAATATTTTATTGTCGCAATCATTTTGTTACACCGACCAGGGACCGACTTCAAAGTAAACCGCTACGCCTTCCAGGAACAGGCAAACGATGGTGACCGGAAGCAATACTTTCCATCCAAGACGCATGATCTGGTCGTAACGATAACGTGGAAAAGTCGCCCGAATCCAGAGGTATAGAAACATGAAGAATGCAGTTTTCAGAAACAACCAGAAAATACCGTCTTCCATGATTTCCGGTACCGGGCTCAACCAACCGCCCAGGAACATTAGTGACGCCAGCATAGCGACCAGGATCATGTTGGCGTATTCGGCGAGGAAAAATACGGCGAAAGCCATGCCCGAATACTCAACATGAAATCCGGCAACAATTTCAGACTCGCCCTCCGCAACATCGAAAGGTGCTCGATTGGTTTCGGCGACACCCGAAATCAGGTACACCATAAATAGGGGCAACAACGGAAATACTAACCAGTTGCTCCATCCGCCTGCCTGTTTCGCAACTATGTCACCTAAATTGAGACTACCGGCAGCCATCAATACCCCGACCAGCGCGAATCCCATCGCGATCTCGTAAGCCACTATCTGCGCCGCCGAACGCATCGCACCCAGCAGTGCATACTTGGAATTAGAGGCCCAGCCGGCAATGATAACGCCGTATACGCCGAGTGATGTCATCGCCAGGATATAAAGCAGGCCGGCATTGATGTCGGCGAAAACCAGGGTATCGGTAAAAGGCATGACAGCCCAGGCCGACATTCCCGCTCCAAAAGTAATCACTGGTGCAAGGAAGAACAGGTATTTATTCGCATTGGTCGGCAGGATAATTTCCTTGAACATCAACTTGAACAGATCCGCAAAGGGCTGCAGCAAACCTTTGGGCCCAACACGGTTTGGCCCCTTTCGAGCCTGCATGTAACCGATAACCTTACGCTCGGCAAGGGTGTAGTAAGCAACTACGACAAATAGCGGTACCAGGATGATGAGAACCTTAACCAGGGTATAAATCGTATATTGCAGCTCCCCGGGCAGCCATAGCCAGATGGATGTGAAAAACTCGGTCACGATACCCTCTCCAGTTCAATCGAACCGTAAGCATCGGTCAGATTTTTGACCGCTTCGACTCCACTTGGAATACATACACAACCGGTAGCGACGTCTTCGCTAATTCGCAGCAACAAAACAGCGGTTCCCTGCCCCTGTTTAATATGTACCTGTTCGGCATTGGCCAGCTTCGATTTTTCCGCCTGTTCGCGGTTCATTACGATGGTGCATTGATCATTCATCAGCGGTGTTGCCTGTAATGGATTGCTCAGGCGTAACAATTCATCAGTGGCGTAAATGGGAACGATGCTAATCTTCTGAAGCGATCGAGACTTGCGCGGCAGTTTGTTTTCGGAAGACTGAATACCG
>JBGUEB010000238.1:0-5376 GCA_041821565.1 Gammaproteobacteria bacterium
AGTTCAGTGATCCAGCCGGTATGCGTAGACCAGTTGATTGGCGTTTCGGTTTCGATCGTGCGGACTGTTTCACTGAATTCGCCGCTGAGGTAATCATGGTCATCGGAAAACAACTTCGCCAGCTTGGTGTCGGCAACCGGTGCGGTGCCTTTGTCCCAGATACCGAACAGCGCCTGGGTATCCGTATTCAGGATATCGTCGGCGGTATATAAACGGCCAGTACCATACAGCACCAGGTGTCCGAACACCGGGTGTGTAGTCACTTCAGGTGCGGTAGTAATCGGTTGCGTACCGGCGCCATCGTATAATTCATACGCGGTATACCAGCTAGCAGGCGTGACGCCTGTCAAATCAAACTTCCACAGGTCGCCATCGATGTCACCGGCGTATACGATATCGGCCCTGCCGTCATTATCGGTATCCACCAGGGCGGGCGGCGAGAGTCCATTGCCGTTAGCGGAACCGGCGGTGAGCGATTTGACCGCCCCGGTTTCCAGGTTAATAATAAACAGTTTAGCGACACCATTGACGCTGCTCACGCCGTTGCCGGTAACCGCGTACCAGACGTCGTCATTGAGCTTGGCGATTACCGCCGATCCCATTACATAACCCACGTCGTCGCCTACCAGGGAAGTATTCTCATCTATTTCCCAGAGGATTTTCTTGTCGTTTCCGGTTGTCGCGGTTTCTGCACTGAGACCAGGGTGGGTAACGTCGAGGGCATAAAGGCCTTTGCCGCCACTGCCGAGGCTGCCGACTAACACGGTGTGCCAGGCGGTATCACCCGCAAAGTAACCATCGCTTGCGGTAGTTCCACCATCGACGAAATAGTTATGTGAAAAGGGGCGACCCGCCAATTTGGACACATTATCGATCACCATCGAAGGAATATAAGCCCAGACCTCGTTACCGTTTGTCGCATCGAATGCATGCAGCATGCCGTCATTAGCGCCGACGTAGACCCGTGGTGCGCGGGTCAGGTTAGCATTAATAAAGGTAACATAACTAGAATCGGGAATTTCAGCACTCGGTACCTTCACATATTCAGGCTTGGAGTGAATAATGTCTCCCAATAAGCTGTAACGAGCCCTGTAAGTACCTGCTGGACTCTCCAGGCTGCGATCACCGCGGATAAAATTCAGGATATTGCTAGTGGAGTCTCCACCTGGATCGCCGCTCGCTACATTTGCCTCAATCGCCGACCTCTGGCTTGCCGAAATTGTTTTCCAGCGAAACGGCACCTGCGCAGTTCCGTTGCGAGTAATTATTTTTCGGCCCGTATTCCAGTAGCTGGCCACGTCATCATTGGTATCAAATTGCAGGTAGGCAGACCAGTTGGTTCCATCAGTTTGCACTGGTGAAACGCCAAGCAGGTCAATACTGGTGGACAGGGCACCGCCCGCGCTGATGTCATACTCAATCAGGTCACCCTGCCAGGCGCCGTTTTCGAACCAGCCACGATAACCTTTGACGCCGCCGACGAGATTAGAATCGCTCAATTCGATCGGTCCGATAAAACCTAAAGGCTGTTGATCCGGTGTAAAGGCGGCGGCGGCATACGCCTGGCTAATGAGCAGTGAGGCCGCTAATACCGCAAATTTAGGTAAGCTAATTGAAATTTTCATCACTTCTTCTCCACTAAAATCTATGACTGGTTGTTTAAGGGGCGTCTTCGCTGACATATATGCTCTGTACCAGTCGAACAGCACCCTTGCCTGCCACGCTGCGCGTGGTAATGCGAAAGGTGTGTACAGCGCCACCTATGATGCGGCCGTCAGTCGCTATTTTTACCGACTCTCCGGGTATGGGCTTGGCGCCCAGGTATTCGATGACATATGTATCGTCGACATTGGCATCGGGCTTTATTGAAACCAGGCCCTGTGTCGGCCAGTCAATATCACGCACGTCAATGTTATCGGCAGTAACGTAGTAACCGTCGCCTGCCACCGCAAAATCGTATGCGGCAGCAACAGTAATAATAGTTTCTATATCGGTTTCACCGACCCTTAACAATTCCTCGGCTCGATTCAGTGCAATACCTTGCTGTTGCATGCTGGTTGCCATCTTCAGTTCAACAATCGATGAATTCATTGAGCTAACACCGATTAAAGTCAGCACTAGCAGCATCACCAGTGCAACCAGGATCGATACGCCCTTTTGCCTGTTCTGGCCGGGTTTAAAATTAGTATGTCGACAACTCATGAATATTCTCCGCTTTCTAATTTCTAAGCATGACTACGCTGGAATACAACTGGCGACGAAAGCTGTCGGCAGGTGTAGGTGTATAAACCTGGTTACCGAGGGTATAGGTCCTGCCATCGGTAAAGCCTGTTTCGGCGCATTCGGAGCGTATCAGCAACCAGATTCTTGCGGTTACCACCTGGTCGAGGTCGAAGTCGACATTATTTGCATCCAGGTATTGTCCGTTGACACCATACTGGACCTGAAAGTGCTCGACTCCCGGAAGTAATTCATCGGTTAGCGGCTGTCCCGCAGGACCCAGCCGCACGCGGAACAATGAGGGTATCGCCGCACCGGAGCAGGTACGTCCCGAGTCACCCACGAAATAAGCGTAGGAAAGCAGATCGTGTAGGCTCTGGGGCGTATCCAAAACCGTGTTGTTGATATCAGCGGTATCGCTGCCTTTGAAAATTTTGCCCTCAAACATCGAGGTGCGCAGGTACATTTGATTGGGCTCTGAAGCGACTGTGACTAACCAGGGCGAGGCATAGCGGACTGTCAATACATCTCCGCGTAGATAAGTGGAAAATCCAGCCGGATTCGGGATACAGGCGTAACCCGCATTGGTATCATCCAGACCGGAAATTCTTTCTGTAACCATACGACCCCAGTCTGTATTCCCAGTCTGACAGGTTATCGCAGGTACCACATCCCCTTCACTACCCTCTATATCGCCTATTTGAGAGTTGCCGCCCATATAACCGGTGCGTTTTAAATCGGTAACAATCATGCCAGTCGCTATGCGCCCATTCTCCTGCAAACGCGATAAGTGGTTGGCAGATGTAAAAGACCGGTTGCCGCTCAGTAAAACTTCAACCAGCGCAGCCATTAAAAATAGTCCCAATGTCACCGCAACCAGAAGTTCGATAATGCTAAAACCAGATTGCCGATGCTTATTATTCACATTTTTATTGATTACTTTATTCACGATATTATTCCCGGATTCTTTCAAGCTCATCAGGTTAAATGGTTACTTCGATCTGGTAACATTCAAGGTCGGCAGCAGACTGCCTTGGACAGTTTGTGCCCGTACTACCACTTCGATCTTCGTCCCAGCGCACTGTCAGCGTAAAGGTATTGGTACCAGCATTGCGGGCCACCTGCCCCCGGCCGCGCGGTAAATTAGCATCGAGTGCTTCCCACCAGGTACCGATGTCATAACCAGCCAACTGCGATGTTGAACAAACATTGGCGGTACAATCGGTATAGGCGGCACCAGGGTCGGCACTATGGTTGTATGTATTTGCGAGCGCCTCGGTACCGTTTGCGCGCATTCGTTCGGAAAAATCTTCAGCCACTATTGCGGCTATGCTCGCGCTATGTGAAACATTTAAATTCTGATAGGTGGTTACCTGCATAGCGGCGACGCCTAACACGCCGACAGCCAATATCAACACTGTCACCAGTACCTCGATCATGGTATCGCCACGATACCTGCTCGGAACTATCACTTTATTTTGCCGGCTTCGGCCAGGATTGCTCAATCTGTTAAACATGTGGTTTGCCCTGTCTCTGTTGCCTTCATTGCACTGCCACGACCAGTGATGGTAATTAAGATGCCTTTGCCACTGGCAAACCCGCGATCGTCACAGGCAATGACTACTTGTACTGAAGTAATACTGGTTGACCCCGAAGGGTTAAAGGTAATGGGAATCTTCGCCTGGGTAGTCCCCCGATAAGTCAGGTTTCCGAGCGCCTCGTGGGCATGCAGTACCACATCACCACCATCGACCGTACCGTCGCCATCTCCATCCGAAAATATGATCCAGCCCTGCGCCCAGTTACCGCTAGCCGCGCAGCCGGTAAAACCACCGTCTGCCCTGCAAATAGAAACCGGGGTAATGCGTGCGACAGATTCAGACTTTGCCAATTGCAGGGCCGCCATGAAATCGGCGTTAGCGGACGACAACCTGCTGTCCTTGATCATGCCAGAGAAGTTTGGAGCAGCGATACCCGCCAAAATGGCGAGGATTGCAATCACTACCATTAACTCTACCAGGGTGAAACCAGTGCTGTTTTTATGCATCCGTCGATGTCCAGGTTTTATTGACATGGAGGATTTATAGCCGATAGGCGAACAATCGTCGCTGGCAAATGGATAAATGGCCGCTATTAGGAGATGAATGGGTTGAGACGTCACCGCTAGACCCGCAAAGCTTTTATTTATAAGGACATAGGCTTGCTTGCCGGGTGTTGTTTTTTTGGATAAAAAGGCTGAATATGACTCCCGAACGAGGATCGAAAGTTCAGCCGGACGCAGTGATTTGTGAAACAATCCGGGTTCTCGAAACGACTCACTGATATCGCATTGGGGAGGTCGGTTAGTTAACACCAGGTAATTATTCCAGGCATGACAAATAATGATATCCCGACACGAACGATCAAGAGTTATGTGCGCCGATCGGGCCGCTTGACCCCGGGCCAAAAGAAAGCACTGGAACAATACTGGCCGCTGTATGGAATCGATTTCCAGCCGGCACAAATTGAAACTTGCAAACTTACTGATGGTTTTGTTGGCTTAAAACTTGAGATCGGCATTGGCAACGGCGATGCACTCATATCGATGGCGCAAAATGATCCGCAAAGTATGTACCTGGGAGTAGAGGTGCATGAATCCGGCGTTGGACGTTGCCTGGCAAATATTCACCAGCAGACACTGCCCAATGTGCGCCTGATCAGGCACGATGCGATCGAGGTTTTGCAGCACATGCTGCCGCCACGGTCGCTGGATCGGGTATTCCTGTTTTTCCCCGATCCCTGGCATAAGAAAAGACACCACAAGAGGCGAATCGTGAATGCGCGATTTCGGGATTTACTGAGTGTGTTGCTTAAACCAGGGGCCAGCCTGCACATGGCGACCGACTGGCAGGAATATGCCGAGCATATAGCTGCAGAATTTCTATCTGATTCACGCTACCTGAATACAGGTGATACCAGGGGTTATGCGCAGCGACCCGTTTACCGGCCGGCTACCCGATTTGAAAACCGCGGGTTAAAACTGGGGCATGGTGTCTGGGACCTGATATTCGAATTGAAACCCGACCACGAGCCGTAACCGAGGTCTATTTGTTGACGCTCCCGCTGTGAAAAGTGTGTAGCAAGGATGGGTGCAATCCATCGTTCTGGCACAAACTG
>JBGUEB010000239.1:0-5348 GCA_041821565.1 Gammaproteobacteria bacterium
ATTGCTAAGTTTCACAACGCAGAAATTGGTCATTTTGGGCACAACACGTTCATTCATGAATTGATCAGAGGCTCCCTGGATTAGTGTGCCCGGTCTTGTTGAAGTACCGGGACTTAGATTTTAGACACCAGGTCAATTTTAATATGCAAACTTTCCAGTCCGAGTTTCTCGATTATTGCCTGCGAAGGGGCGTACTGAAATTTGGTGAGTTCACTTTGAAATCCGGCCGCATAAGCCCATATTTTTTCAATGCCGGTCTGTTCAATACCGGTGCAGATCTTGCCGCCCTGGGCAATTATTACGCCGAGGCTATCCAGCATTCGCAAGTGGATTTCGACCTCCTGTTCGGGCCAGCCTATAAAGGGATTCCGCTCGCAGCCATCACAGCAAGCGCGCTCTACCAGCGTCACCAACGCGATATTCCATACGCATTTGACCGAAAAGAAGCCAAGGATCATGGCGAAGGTGGTGTTACCGTGGGTGCTCCGGTCCAGGGCCGCGTCATGATCATCGACGATGTGATTACTGCGGGTACCGCAATTCGTCATTCCATACAACTGATCGAGTCACTCGGTGCCAGAGTCAGCGCGGTGACGATCGCGCTCGATCGCCAGGAGAAGGGCCAGGGGGAACACTCGGCAATACAGGAGATTGAAGCATTAGGGGTCAGGGTAATTCCGATTATTCGACTCGTGGATATCCTGCAATACCTTGATAAGAACAATCAAACCGGGCACCTGCAAGCGGTTACCGCCTATCGTGAGTGTTACGGTATCGACTGAACTCTGAAGCAATACCAGGGTCTATGTTTAGCTTCAAGATCGTGGAGAGTCCGTGAATAAATTAATAATATTAAGCTGCCTGCTCGCCCTGCCGGCATTCGCAGCAGAAAAGCTGACCGTAGTCAGTAGCCCGAAGCAAACCGCAGTGGTAGAACTTTACACCTCCGAGGGTTGTAGCAGTTGCCCGCCGGCCGACCAATGGTTCGAGGCCCTGATCGATGTGCCAAAGGAAGAACTCGATGTACTGGCGCTCGCCTTTCATGTCGACTACTGGGATTATATCGGCTGGAAAGATCGATTCGGCAGCCCCAAACACACCAGCCGACAACGTCAACTGGGTGCCAACAATAACCAGAGATCGATATATACCCCAGAGTTTTTCGTTGACGGTGCAGAAGCTCGCGGCACCAGGAATGTTATCGAAAAAATCCGTATCAGCAATAATAAAGCGGCTATTCTGCACCTCAAGCTGTCGGTTTCAAAGGAAGGCGAGACTCTGCAGCTCGAATTACAAACGGCCGGCGGCGATACCCCTCCAGGAATCCTGCATTCACGCTTCCTTGTCTATGAAAGCCAACTGGCTAGTGATGTTACCCGAGGTGAAAATTCCGGTGAGACTTTAAGCCATCAGCAAGTGGTGCGTTACATGAGTCCGGCGATGCAACTCGAAGACAATAGTCAGCACGAAATCAAGATAGACCCGGATTGGCAACTCGCAAATATCGGCATCGCCGCCATGATCACTTCCCCTGGTAACGAAACCTATCTACAGGCGGTTCACACACCGATCAGCGCACTGCTGGTGCAGCAATAGTGAATCGTTGGCAAAGGCCCGACAGGCATGGAAAATCGCTAAAAATGTCCTATGCTAATTGTTAACAGCTATTTGTATGCACCGGGACTGGCTTTTGACAGCCGGAGGTGCCAAAACTAGAGAGCACACTACTAACGCTATGAAGAATTGCGTTTCGCAAACATGTCCACCCCTACCAGGGATTTTACTCTGTGTGATTATGCTCGGAATGGCATCATCTGCCGATGCCGCCAAGCTGTATAAATGGACCGATGAAAACGGTGAAGTACGCTATACCGATCATATGCCGCAATCTGCATCGAAAAGACAACACCAGACTCTGAATGATCAGGGTATAGTAATCAACACCAAAGAAGCCGCCAAATCCGCCGAAGAACTCGATACATTCCAAAAGGCTGAAAAGGAACGCAAACAAAGACTACTAGCCGAAACAAAAGCAAATGAAGCGCAACGCAAAAAAGACCAGGCATTGCTACTGACGTTTAGTTCGGAGGCAGAACTGGAACTGGCAAAAAATGAGCGCATCGAAGTACTGGATTCAATTATCCAGCTAATCTATAAAAGCATGGCTGGAACGCGGAAAAAACTGGTAGAACTCGAGGATTTAGCCGATCAGAATTACCTTTCCAAAGGCAAGGAAGTCCCCGGCGGACTCGCACAAAATATCGAGGTCTTAAGCCGTAAGAACCTTATACGCGATAACCAGTTACGCCAAAAACTAACCGAGAAAAACCGGATTGAATCTCGATTCGAGGCCGACCTGGCGCGTTATCGGGCTTTAAATAACTAGCCCACATGTTGCACGAAGGTTAGTCACCCTTAATCAGGGTGCCGACACCGCTATCGGTAAGTAACTCCAGCAAAACCGAATGTTTTACCCGCCCATCGATAATATGACCTGTTTTAACCCCCGCTTTCACCGCCGCAAGTGCGCAACTTACCTTCGGCAGCATGCCGCCATGAATAATACCCTGTTCGATCAGTTGATCGGTTTCTTGCGGACAAATTCCAGTCAGTAATTTTCCCTCGGGATCAAGCACTCCAGCGGTATTGGTCAGCAGTAACAGTTTCTCAGCAGCGAGTACCGATGCCAGCTTGCCGGCGACCAGGTCGGCATTAATATTGTAAGAAGCACCATCCTTGCCTACGCCGATTGGTGCAATTACCGGTATAAAACCATCGTCATCGAGCATTCGCACCACTGCAGGGTCAATACTGTCAACTTCACCTACCTGTCCCAGGTCCTGATTTTTCGCAGCCGCACCGGCCAATTTCATTTTTCTCGCATTGATCAGGCCGCCATCCTTACCGGTTAACCCTACCGCCCGGCCCCCATGCCGGTTGATCAATGATACGATTTGCTTATTGACCAGGCCACCCAGCACCATTTCAACCACATCCATGGTTTCGCCGTCGGTGACCCGCATTCCTTCGATAAATCGACTTTCCTTGCCCATGCGTTCGAGTAGTTTACCGATTTGAGGACCGCCGCCATGAACTATAACCGGGTTCACCCCGACCTGTTTTAACAATACGATGTCTTGCGCGAAACTACTTTTTAAATCCTCATCCACCATCGCGTTGCCGCCAAACTTAATCACCACTGTCTTTCGGTCCAGCGCCTGAATATACGGCAGCGCCTCGATCAGGATTTCGGCAACATTGCTCTTGGTTACAGTCATACTTCTGGGCCTGCTAGTTTTTCGGGATTAAACACTTGTCCGGTAGGGAGTCAGTCGTGTGCATTATAGTGATCGGCGAGTAGATCGATAAGCCGTTTCGCGATCGCATTTTTATCATCCAGTGCCAGTAACTGTCGCCCACCTGGCCACATTACCAGTATTTCGTTGGTATTACTTTCAAAACCGGTTTGTTCGACACCCACCTGGTTTGCGGCAATCATGTCCAGGTTTTTACGCTTCAGTTTTGCAGCCGCGTTTCGCTCGAGTTGTTCGGTCTCAGCAGCAAAACCCATGGTAAAGGGTTTACTATCGAGCGCGGTAACTTCACTAACAATATCTGGATTTGGTATCAGTTCAAGTTGCAGGTTCTGTCCAGATTTTTTCAATTTTTGCGGCGCAATATCCGCCACCCGATAATCCGCTACAGCGGCACAGGCGATGAATATATCGGCCTGTGATACCTGTTTGATGACAGCATCGCGCATTTCCAGCGCAGTCGTAACCTTGATGCATTCGACACCCGTTGGCGTATCGAGACTAACTGGACCGCTAATCAAAGTTACCCCCGCACCAGCCTCATGCGCTTCGCGCGCCAGCGCATAACCCATTCTGCCAGTACTTCGATTGCCGATATAACGCACCGGATCGATCGCTTCGTGGGTCGGACCTGCTGTAATCAAGACTTGCTTACCGCTCAATTTTCCCGGTTTAAAGTTCTCCTCGATGAGAGCCACTATCTCATCGGGTTCCAGCATTCGTCCGGGACCGACATCACCACAGGCCTGCTCACCCTGCGCCGGTCCCCATACCTTAACGCCGCGTCCCTTTAGCCGTTGAATATTCTCCTGTGTTGCCTGGTTTAAATACATTTGCTGATTCATCGCTGGTGCGATCGCGACCGCCTGCTTACTCGCCAGGCACAGGGTAAGCAACAGGTTATCCGCATAGCCATCGAGCAACTTGGCGATAAAATTAGCCGAGGCTGGAGCAACCACCATCAAATCAGCCCAGCGCGCCAGTTCGATATGGTCCATTGCCGATTCGGCCTCGGCGTCGAAGATATCGGTATAGACTTTATGGCCACTCAGCGCCTGGTAAGTCAGGGGCTGCACAAACTCGGCCGCGGCAGGTGTCATCACCACGCGCACCTCGGCACCAGCCTTGACCAGCTGCCTGACCAGGTCGGCAGATTTGTAGGCCGCAATGCCCCCGGTAACGCCTAACAGAACTTTTTTGTTGATGATCGACTTCATTAGATCTATTCTAGCTGATGTAGATATCAGGTAAAGGATTACAATATGGCTATCACCGACTGGCCCATGGAAGAAAGGCCCCGTGAAAAACTGCTGCTGAAAGGCGCCCCCTCCCTCTCCGATGCTGAATTGTTGGCAATCTTCCTGCGCACCGGAATGCCTGGTCTAAGTGCAGTGGAGATGTCACGGAATCTATTGAAGGAGTTTGGATCTTTACGCAGACTGCTAAACGCCAGCGAAAATGAATTCTGTCGACAAAAGGGACTCGGCAAAGCCAAGTATGTGCAACTGCAGGCAGTTTTAGAAATGGCTGGCCGGCACTTGTCTGAATCAATCAAACGCCAGGACTGTTTAACCAGTCCGGCCGATACCATTGCCTATCTGCATAGCCAGTTACGCGATCGCCAGCACGAGGTATTCGCCTGTGTCATGCTCGATAATCGTAACCGTGTGATTGAATTTCGAGAAATGTTTCGCGGTACCATCGATGGCGCCAGCGTCTACCCACGAGAAATTGTAAAGCAGGCGCTGGCCGACAACGCGGCCAGCGTTATTCTCGCCCATAATCATCCATCGGGCGTGGCCGAACCCAGTCAGGCCGATATTCGTATTACCGAACGCCTGAAGAAAGCCCTGGCACTGGTCGATATCCGTGTCCTGGATCATGTAATCGTGGGTGATGAAACGCTTTGTTTTTCTGAACGCGGACTAATCTAACAGGTTCATAGATTTACTGTAATAAATCGCAGATACCATCAGGCTGCGGTATAAATACTCAACTTACCAGTTTGTACCATTGTGGTATCTGTTCGGCGTC
>JBGUEB010000240.1:0-376 GCA_041821565.1 Gammaproteobacteria bacterium
CTAACGCTTCAGCTGCCGCATTGTAAGTGCAGCGAGTCTTAACTTCGTTAAGGTAATCAAGTACGACGGTAATTTTATCCTGCATTAAAAGATGATCCTTAAAAAGTTGACGCCGCGTATCAGCGGCAAAGTGCGCGCTTAGCGGTCACTTTTTCCGACTGCATTCGCTTGTTAGGAATTTTTTGTTTATCTTTTCGATGCATCTAATAATAAATCCTTATTAATCGGAACAAATTTTGATGCTGATCTAATTAGTGAAGTAGATGTAAACTGAGGTACCCCGTAGACCTCTACTATCGCATTTAGATCCTTACGGATTTTATCAACCAGCAAATCAAAATCTCCATCACCTGATACTAACACGACCACATCTGCA
>JBGUEB010000240.1:386-5345 GCA_041821565.1 Gammaproteobacteria bacterium
ACTATAGCGTCGAGAGTTATGCCTACATCCCAATCGCCTTTATTACCTTCCTATTTGAAGTGGCTTTCGACCAAAACTTGTTGTAATCAAAATTACAATCATAAGATTGCTTTGTCGTGTAATAAATATTCTGTACATCAACGAGTACAACTATTTTTTCCATAAACTGGGTAGCTCGAGTTCCTAACAGTATATTTAAGCGGCCGTTGGCCTCTTAATAATTATTAGTGGGTGGCAATTTAATTCGAGATATCGCATATTTAGCTGTAAAAAAGAGCGGACTCCCCTTGAATCATACCTAATTTTTTATCTCAATGCCCGCTTCTGGCCTATTCTGTTGAAAAACTCATTTTTTAAAGGGTGTGAATAATTCCTGGGCTCAGTGACAAATTTTGTTCTTTTTTATACGAAGGAGATATGTGAAATAACTAAACTTTCGGCACAGACCTTCTCATCACCTCCTGGATATGGATTGAATAGCATCCCTGGATAAAATACTGTCGCTTAGACCACAATTATTAACCGGATAATAATCGAATTGCAAAGATAATGTTGTTGGTCGTGATAAGCGTTATACTTCATATCGGCTTTGACAGCCTTTCGCAACATATAATTTCCCGCCTGTACCCGAGCAACCAAACAAACCAAGCATTTACAGTATGATGAAATCTAGTCAGGACACTATTTTAAAAGATCTCGTTTTAATCGGTGGCGGACATAGCCACGTGGCGGTATTGAAAAGCTTCGGCATGAAACCGATACCCGGTGTGCGCCTGACGCTGATTGCTCGTGACGTGCAGACCCCCTACTCCGGCATGTTGCCGGGTTATGTCGCCGGTCACTATACCTTCGATGAAGCCCATATCGATTTGCGGCCTCTGTGCCAGTTCGCCTCGGCACGGCTTTATCACGATGAAGCGATCCGTATCGATACCGTCAACAAACAGGTCATCTGCGCAAATCGGCCACCGGTGAGTTACGATTTACTATCCGTCAATATCGGATCGCGCCCGGAAATCAACAGCGTGCCCGGCGCGTTTGAATTCACCACACCGGTGAAACCGATTAATCGTTTCGTTGATCGCTGGCATCGATTGCTGGAACGGGTACTGGAGCATCAGGGGCCACATCGCATCGCTATAGTTGGCGCCGGTGCGGCCGGGGTGGAACTTCTACTGGCGATTCAATTTCGCTTAAAAACGGCACTCACTCAGCATCAGCGCGGAACCGAGCAACTTGAATTCCATTTAATCAGCAAAAATGGTCGAATCATGCCCGCGTTCCCGCCCGGCGTAGCTCGTCGTTTCGAACGCATTCTTGGCCAGCGCGGTGTCCAGGTGCATCGAAGGACTGAAGCGACCCGGGTTCATGAGGGTAGTCTTGAACTGAGTAATGGCGAAAAATTATCGCTCGACGAGGTGCTTTGGGTCACCGGCGCGAGCGCACCGGCCTGGCTTAAGGAGTCCAGTTTAGAGGTCGATGATGCTGGCTTTATCACCGTAAACGACTGCCTGCAATCGACTTCTCACAGCGATATATTTGCCACAGGCGATATCGCTCACATGATTAATCATGTGCGACCAAAAGCAGGGGTGTTTGCAGTACGCCAGGGCAAACCACTCACCGAAAATTTGCGGCGAGCACTTTTGAATCGCCCGCTGCAAGCATTTGCGCCACAGAAAACTCTGCTAGCTCTGGTGAGCACCGGCGACAAATATGCGATTGCGAGTAAAGCAGGATGGCATTTTGAAGGCGCAAAACTCTGGGCCTGGAAGGACTGGATCGACCGCCGCTGGATGTTGAAATATATCGACCTACCGGAAATGCCGGAAGATAAGACCTTGAAGCTCGCTCACGGGTTAGCTGATCAGGATACATTAAAGGAGATTTCGGCGATTGCGATGCGCTGTGGTGGCTGCGGTGCGAAAGTCGGGGCCAATGTTTTGAGCCGCGCGATATCCGAACTAAAACCAGCTCCGCGTGATGATATTTTGATCGGTCTGCATGAACCCGATGACGCCGCTGTGGTTGAGGTACCACCCGGTAAAGTGATGGTGCATACGGTGGATTATTTTCGCTCATTTATCGATGACCCGTATATTTTTGGTCAGATTGCGGCCAATCACGCGCTCAGCGATATTTTCGCGATGGGCGCAGAGGCACAATCAGCGCTGGCGATAGCCACCGTGCCTTTCGGTATCGAGGTAAAAGTTGAAGATACGCTGAGACAACTGATGGCTGGCGCGATGGTGGTGTTAAACGACGCGAATGCTGCTTTGGTTGGCGGTCACACCAGTGAAGGTGCCGAGCTGGCATTGGGTTTTTCGGTGAATGGTATCGCTGATCGCGAGCAAATCTTGCGTAAGGCCGGCATGCAGGATGGTGATGTTTTGATCTTAACTAAAGCGCTGGGGACAGGAACCCTGTTCGCTGCTGATATGCAGCAGAAAGCAAAAGGCCGATGGATAGAAGCCGCACTGGCCTCGATGCTGCAATCAAACCGAGTCGCTGCCGACGGGCTGTATGCACATGGGGCCACAGCCTGTACCGATATTACCGGCTTTGGTTTACTGGGCCATATGGTGGAAATGATACGACCATCGGGCGTCGATGTGGAAATCGAGATGCAGGCTTTGCCATTGATTAATGGCGCGATGGAAACCGTAGCAATGGGCATTTTAAGTTCTCTGCAACCCGCCAACCTGCGTTTACGCCGCGCGATTCGCAATAGGCAGGAAGCCGTTGCCAGTCCGCTATATCCATTGCTGTTTGACCCGCAAACCTCGGGGGGATTATTAGCCAGCGTACCCGCCGATAATGCCGAAAGTTGCTTACAGACTTTGCATAGTTCAGGCTATGCTGAAGCCACTATTATCGGTCGAGTCAAAGCTGCAAGCGATCAGTTGGAGGCAGTAACGTTGCTCAGGTAATTGCCGCTATCACCTGCGCCCAGGTGGCAGCTTCGTGCTCCGGAGTAAAAGCCGGGGCCAACCCCTGGCAATGTTTTTCTAATCTCGCAACAAACGCAGGGTCTGTTTCGGCTCGATGTAATAACTTCGCAAGGCCTTGCTCGTCGCCTAGTGGATAATAACCCGGATAATCAGCACCGAGCAGGCCAATATTGCCAGCTATATCCGAGGCAATTATTGGCACGCCAGCCACCAGTGCTTCAGAAATAACATTCGCGCCGCCCTCCTGATTTGAACTGATAATCATCAACCGCGTTCGCGCCAGTTCGGTTCTCACTCGACTGGCGGGAACTTCGCCTTTCCATTGATAACGCAGGTTTTGTGACATTTCTGTTTGCGCAAGCCGATCCCATTCCGGGCTATGCGCCTTGCCAAAATGAATCACTCGAAGTCGCGACGAATCAGGTAACAGGCGCGCCGCCAAGGCGCTACGAAATGGATCTTTTTCTTCGCGCAAATGACCAATCACACAAACATCAAAATACCTGGTGCCCGTTTTACGCGCGCGTGGCAAAGGACGGGCGGATTGTCGAATCACAGTGAGCTTATTTCTCAATTCAACTGGCAATTCGTTGGCGATTAAATCATGCAAACAAACCAGCGCATCGGCCAGATGCATCGAACGCAGAGTCGTTTCTGGATCGCTTTTCAAAAATGTATTAACGTCGGTACCACCCAGCACGACGATCAAGGCGCCAGAGGGGAAAAGATCACGATAGCGGGCAATTGCGGCGGCACTGCGCCAGGCGTGTAAGGCGATTACCAGGTCAACCGATTCTCGATTATAATCGGTATCGACCCGAACCTTATGGCCTTGCTCGCGCAACAGTCGAGCCCATCGCAGGGCCGAGGTTCGATTGCCGTTTTTTGACAGTTTTTTAGCGGGTGTAACCAGATGAATCTTCATACAACTATCAAGCAGAGACACTATGACTGCTGCTATTAGTACCACAAAATTAATCGCCATGCTGCAAAATGCCAGACAGCGAACCCACGAACTGGTCGACGGTTTAGATGCCGAGCAACTGATGGGGCCGAAACTCGACACCGTCAATCCGCTGCATTGGGAAATCGGTCATGTGGCCTATTTTTACGAGTATTTCATTCTGCGCCAGCTTTACGGACATGAAAGCATACTGAGCAATCGACAGGCCGATGCTTTATATGACTCTATCGCGGTTAGTCACAATACACGCTGGGACTTGCCGCTTTTGAGCATGACAGAAACAAAGGACTATATGCAGGGCGTGCTGGATAGCCTTTGTGAACGGCTGCATGGGCCGACTGCGAATGCGCAGGATAGCTTCATTTATCAGTTTGGAGTATTCCACGAGGATATGCATACCGAAGCATTTACCTGGGCTCGACAAAAGCTGGCCTATCCCACGCCTAAATTTGCCAACGCCATCGATGCTACTAACCTGAGAAATGTGGGGCCATATCCGGGCTACGTTGATATACCGGGTGGCGTCTTTCAACTAGGCGCGGATCCCGAAGCAGCATTCATGTTTGATAACGAAAAATTCGCCCACGAAGTTCAGGTGAAGGCTTTCTCGATTGCTAAAGCAGCCGTGACAAACGCCGAATACGCCGAATTTATCGCCGAAGGCGGTTACCAACGCGATGCCTGCTGGAGCGAAGAGGGTTTGCAATGGCGCAATCAGACCCAGGCCAGCCACCCCGGTTACTGGGTAGCTGACAACGGTGGCGATGTCTCTGGCAAATGGTTAATGCGACGCTTCGACCAAACCATCCCCCTGCCTGCCTTTGAACCCGTGATTCATGTCACCTGGTACGAAGCTGATGCTTATTGTCGTTGGGCTGGATTGCGCCTGCCCACCGAGATCGAATGGGAAGTGGCAGCGCTAGGCGAGCCTGATAACAACGGTGGTTTAGGCGCACACAAACGACGCTATCCCTGGGGTGATAAACCGCCCGAAATTGACCACGCAAATCTGGATGGACGGGCACTCAGCTGTGTCGATGTAGC
>JBGUEB010000241.1:0-5314 GCA_041821565.1 Gammaproteobacteria bacterium
ATCGATCGCGACGACAATACATTGACAACCAAATTTGTCAGCCGCCTGCTTGACAAATTCAGGGTTAAAAATGGCTGCGGTATTAATGCTGACCTTGTCCGCACCCACGTTAAGCATGCGCCTGATATCGGCCACTTGCCGAATTCCACCACCCACGGTTAGCGGAATGAAAACCTCCTGGGCAACTGCCTCGACCACATGCGCCATGGTTTCTCTATTATCCGAACTCGCGGTAATATCGAGAAAAGTTAACTCATCCGCCCCTTCAAGGTTGTATCTTCGCGCGTTTTCAACCGGATCACCGGCATCACGAATTTCGACAAATTTTACCCCCTTGACAACGCGGCCGTTGTCTACATCCAGACAGGGAATTATTCGTTTGGCCAATGGCATGGAGTAGTATTCTTTAGTAGAGGCTAGTGTTCGCTAGTGTTCGTCGATGTATTGTTGCGCTTCCTTCAGATTGATGGTTCGTTCATACAGGGCACGCCCAATGATCGCGCCTTCAATACCCGCGCCCTTTACGCTGTTCAGGTTCTTAATATCCTGCATATCGGTAACACCGCCCGAGGCAATCACCGGGATACTCACCGATTCGGCGAGCTGCCTGGTCGCTTCGAGGTTGACACCCTGCATCATGCCATCACGATTGATATCGGTATAGACAATCGCCGATACCCCCTGATCTTCGAAGCGGAGCGCCAGGTGCTCGGCCGATTGATCGGAATCCTCAGCCCATCCCTGCACTGCAACCATTCCATTCTTAGCATCGATTCCTACGATTACATTACCGGGGAACTCGGAGCATAACTCAGTGACAAACTCGGGCTCTTTAACCGCCTGGGTGCCTAAAATCACATAGTTGACCCCGGCCGCGAGATAGGCCTCGACAGTATCCACGGTGCGAATTCCACCTCCGACCTGAATCAGCAATCCCGGGAAAGCGGTTGTAATCTCTTCGATCACGTCGGCATTCACCGGGCTTCCCTCGAATGCCCCATCAAGATCAACCAGATGCAGGCGTTGGCAACCCTGCACCACCCACTTGCCAGCCATCGCTACCGGATCATCGGAAAAAACAGTGGTCTCGTCCATACGTCCCTGCCGCAATCGAACACACTGCCCTTCTTTTAAATCTATCGCCGGAATCAGTATCACGCCTGGCCGTCCCAGGAAATAAAATTAGTCAACAACTGGAGACCAGCCTCGGCACTTTTTTCTGGATGGCATTGCAGCGCAAATACATTGTCTTTGGCGATAGCACTAGTAAATATATAGCCGTAATCACATTCGCCCGCTACCAGGCCCGGGTCTGTCGCCTGCAGATAGTAACTGTGCACAAAATAAAATCTTTCACCGTCACCGATGCCATTCCAGAGGGGATGCCGGCCAGACTGATAAAGTTGATTCCAGCCCATATGGGGCACCTTCAGTTTTTCACCACTATCGTCATGATGTGTATCACCAAAATACCGGACCTGGCCCGCAAACAAGCCCAGGCAATCGGTGCCCTGATTTTCTTCACTGTGTTCGATCAATACCTGCATACCCATGCATATTCCGAGAAAAGGCCGACTATTCGCGGCTTCAATAATGGTTTCACGTAACTCGTATTCATCTATCGCCCGCATGCAATCACGCGCGGCTCCCTGCCCGGGAAAAACCACTCGATCGGCCTGCGACACCCGCTCTGGGTCCGAGGTTAATTCGACCCTGTGTTTCTTGCCAGCTACATGTTCGAGTGCATTGACCACAGACCGGAGGTTTCCCATTCCATAATCAATGACAGCAATGCTTTGCATGGACTAAAGCGAACCCTTCGTCGATGGGATCATATTGTTCATTCGTTCGTCCCTGGAAACCGCCACGCGCAGTGCTCGTCCAAAGGCCTTGAACACGGTTTCGGCAATGTGATGGGCATTTTCCCCCGCCAGGTTATCAATGTGCAAAGTCGCGCAAGCATGATTGGCGAAGCCCTGAAAAAATTCGTGAAACAGGTCAACATCAAACTCTCCAATGCGTGCACGTGGATACTCAACTCGATATTCGATCCCGGGTCGACCGGAAAAATCGATGACGACACGAGATAATGCTTCGTCCAGGGGTACATAGGCATGCCCATAACGCATCAGGCCCTTCTTGTCTCCAAGGGCCTGGTTAAAAGCCTGTCCCAGAGAAATACCAATATCTTCGACCGTGTGATGGTCATCGATATGGCGGTCACCACTGGCGTTAATTTCGAGGTCAATCAGGCCATGACGGGCCACCTGGTCGAGCATATGATCGAGAAAGGGAATTCCGGTTTCAAAACTGGATTGACCAGTACCGTCCAGGTTAATGGAAACCTTAATCCGGGTTTCCAGGGTATCTCTGTTGACTGTGGCAGTGCGGTCTGACATGCGAAATTAATTCTGTTTTTTACTGAAATGGACGGTGATAATAATCGACATTAATATGAAATACGACTAATTAGTCGCTCATTATCAGCATAAATGGCTCAGTATGAAAATTATGTAATGCTATATAGCTTATAAAAATAGCAATCGTCATGCCGGCGCAGGCCGATATCCATTAAAAACGAAGCCAGTATTTAAATACTTAGGAATTTTATCAATGGATTCCGGCTTAAAAACATGCCGGAATGACGTTCTATCTTATTACATGATTTTCATGCAGAGCCAATTCAGCTTAATACTAATCAATATTAAGACTGCTTAGCCACTCGCCTACCGCTTCCACCAGCAAATCACCCTGATCTGTAAAATAGTGGTCCGCATTGTCGACTACTTTCTGATTGGACAACGGATTACCAGCTGCCTGAATATGCTGCCAGCGTGCGGGTGCCATGCGCTGTACCGCCGGGTAGTCATCAGCACCATAGATATCTAGTACCGGCACCGAGAGTGACTTCAGCGGGAAAGGTTCGAGCATTGGTTGGCGAAAGTCGGTAGCACCCATTCCAATACCGACATAAGCCGAAAGTTGATCATCACCATGCTGCCCCAGATAGTGCATGGACATATGAACACCACAACTATGAGCAATCATAACAATGTTAACATTTCCCTGGTCGCGCAAAAATTGTAGCCCCGCCTCGATACGCGGAATGGCCTCATCAAAAATCGGCAGATAATCATAGTATTTGGCTTCCTTGCCCAGCACCGGCATCTGGATAGACAGTGTATTCCAGCCATATTCAACCAGGTTCACGCGCAGGGGTTGCACCGTATCGGCCCAATCAGGGTGGAATCCGCGGCCATGAATGATTAACAGGGCCCGTGTTGCCGTTTCGGCTTCCGTATAAATGCTCAGAAACTCATGATCTCCAATCCTTAACATTTCGACTTCGCCGTCCAGGATAACATCGCTGATTTCCTCGGCCATACGTCTTTCACGTTCCAGGTCAGCGGCAATTACACTGTTTTCCAGCATTAACGCTAGGAACAGGACAATCAAGGAAAGTTTCAACCCTCTGCCCTTCGGTCAATCAAGTATGAAAGTAACGGGACCGTCGTTGGTCAATTGCACCTGCATATTGGCACCAAAACACCCGCTCTCGACGATTCCGTGGGATTCCCGGGCAAAATTCAGCATGGCCTGAAATACAGATTCTCCCAGCGCTGGCGCTGCTGCCGAGGTAAAACTGGGTCGACGGCCTTTGCGCGTATTTGCTGCGAGGGTAAATTGGGGGACAAGCAATAAACCACCATTGATATCGGTCAGAGAAAGATTCATTTTATCCTCCTGGTCCGCAAATATCCGATAATTCAAAATACGGGAGACAAAATGGCTGGCGCTGCTCTCATCGTCACTGGCCTGAACACCGATCAGTGCCAGAATTCCCCGGTTGATGCTGGCAATGCATTCTCCAGAGACATCTACTCGTGCTTCGCTTACGCGCTGCAACAGGGCAATCAAGAAAGGACTTCTAGCATTTGATTACAGCTAATTACGAGAGCATCGCTAATTCCCTTTTCGGTGACCGCATGCCCTGCATTATCGATTACTTTAAGCTTGCAATTAGACCAGTGCTGGTCAAGCAAGACCGCCTGATCGATCGGACAGATTATGTCGTAGCGGCCATGTACGATATAACCCGGTATATCCTTCAATATGTGGGCATTGCCGAGCACCTGTCCAGGACTGAGGAAACTGTGGTTAATAAAGTAATGGCACTCAATACGCGCTATGCTCAGTGCAATATGTGGATCACTGAAATGATCTACCACATTTTTGTCTGGCATTAGTGTCGCTGTCGTACCCTCCCAGATTGACCAGGCCTTGGCGGCCCCCATACGAACAATTTCATTTTCACTGGTGAGTCGCCTGTAATAGGCAGTGATCATATCCTCGCGTTCATCTTGCGGAATGGGTTCGAGATAGTGTTGCCAGGCTTCGGGGAAAATTCTTGCCGCACCACCCTGGTAAAGCCACTGAATATCCTCGTCTCGAGAAAGAAATATGCCCCGCAATATGAGCCCCAGTACCCGCTCAGGAAAGGTTTGTGCATATATCAAAGCCAGTGTTGAACCCCAGGATCCGCCAAATACGACCCAGTTTTCTATTTCCAGGTAGGCACGGATTTTTTCCAGGTCTTCAACCAGATCCCAGGTAGTATTCTCTTCTAACGACGCATGCGGCTTTGACTTACCACAGCCGCGTTGATCGAACAAAATGATGCGATAATCTTCGGGATTAAAAAAACGACGATGCCCGGGCTCACAGTTCCCTCCCGGGCCTCCGTGTAAAAAAACGACCGGAACTCCTTCGGGATTGCCACTCTCTTCGATATACAGAATGTGAGTATCCGACACGGGAAAATGCCAGGTTTTGTCGGGCTGTATGGCTGGGAACAACATTTCTATCGCTAGTTTCTCATACTTTATCTATCAATATTAGCTTGCCGCGATACCGATGTAAGAATTTACCTACATTTTTATTCGATCAAGACTGACGATAACTCGGCCTTGCTTCGATATTATTCCAGACTCTGGCATGACAATATACTAACACGACCTAGGGACAGGCCGTTACACGAAAGGAAAGGCGATATTGTGCAGGGAGGCTGGCTTAAGGATGAGCCTGCAGGGAAGCACATTCAAGGATGAGATGGAAAATTCTCCAAAGGAGAAACACCAGCCCTGATCACGGAACGATCAGGGCTTTTTTATGTTCATCCGGCCATCCAGCATATTGGATTTTGGGCGAGCACGGCTAGCCCGTATGTTGCATGAAGGGAACGAAATTCAGGGGAAATATGGCAAACAAGGTTGATTGATCGCTCGCCGATGCATAGCAATAGCTATGGATCAAG
>JBGUEB010000242.1:0-5288 GCA_041821565.1 Gammaproteobacteria bacterium
GTTTGATCGGTTGATTACCGTCCACGAATTTGCCCTGCCCAAAGAAAATCCCGAGTGCTGGCTCGAAGTCCAGCAGCGACATCCTTTTGACCCCTCCAGGACCTTGTTAATCGACGATAATTTAAGGGTACTACAGTCTGCGCAGGAATATGGTATTGATCAGTTATTAGCCATATTCAAGCCGGACTCGATGGCACCTGTGGTTGATGTAATGCACTTTCTGGCGATACATTCGTTTCGTGAAATCATGCCGGTTAAGAAATCAGAGTCCAGGGAAGATTACCCATAGCAACGCAGTCAAACAGGTCGAGTAGCATATGAATCGTCAGGCCTAGTCCGATCAGCATAGTTTTTTTATGTAACAACATTAAACCGTAGCAGCCAATAGGAATGAAACCATGCAGAGGGTGGAAACCAATACTGCATCGCGTGGGGTCATACACTGGCGTCGCCAATAGATGATCGAGGTCGACCAGCATGGTGAGCAGCAGTACGAGTAATACGGTCCACCTACGTGCCGGGAAAAACCAGATTGCTACCAAAAGTGGGATGAACAGGTGTAAGGCTATATGCATTAATTCGTTCGTCGGATTGGGGTTAGCGGGCGGAAGCCGATACAATGCTAGTTGTTTGAACACTAGCTAAGATCAGTAACATTACCGGACTCAATTATGCCATCAGTTCAAGATAAAGCTCCAATTCTGTTTGGCGGCTGCCTCTGTGGTCGGATCAGCTATCAAATTACCGGGCCGCGGCGCAATATTATTAATTGCCATTGTCAAAACTGTCGCAAGACCCACGGCCATGTCGCGGCTTATACGGCTGTCGATAAACAAGATCTGGTTTTAACCAGGCAGCAAAGCCTGAAATGGTTTCACGACAGGTCACCCGATACCTGGCGTGGATTTTGTAGCGAATGTGGGTCGAGCCTGTTCTGGGACGCTCGAAACGGGAATAACAAAATCTCGGTAGCGGCCGGCTCGCTCGATGCTAGCCATGGACTCAGGACCATCGGCCATGTTTATATCTCGGAAGCAGGCGATTACTACGAGATTTCCGATCAGCTACCACAGTTTGAAAAATCTAATGAGGGTGAACTAGAAGGCATCTAAACAGCATTAACGTGATGTCCGATACGAAAAATCTATGTTGAGACCAGAAAATTATGATCCTCTAAATCGATCTATCGGCCACGTGCTTGATATTATAGGCAAAGGCTGGGCTATTTTAATCATTCGCGAGGCCTACTTCGGTACTCGCCGGTTTGAGGATTTCCAACGGCAGTTGGGTATAGCGCGTAACATTCTGGCCTCGCGTCTGAAGAAATTATGCGAGAATGAAATACTCGACCGTGTGCCGATAAAACAAGGTGCAAAAAGACATGAGTATGTATTAACCAGTAAAGGCAAAGCCCTGATGCCATTGCTGATAGCGCTCACACAATGGGGTGATAAGTGGGTGATGGGTGAAAACCAGGAGGCGATCATATATATGGACAGGGAGTTTCGTGAACCTGTCGCAGAAATTAAGGTTTATTCTTCCAGGGGCCGGCAGTTAAGGGCCCGGGATATCGTCGTGGTTGCCGGACCAGGTGCGAGTCCCGAAGCAAAAAGTCGAATCGACGAGTTAAACCTAATGTTTGAATCGAGTGATTAGCCTGCATATAGCATGACCTTGTCAGTATTATTTTTCTGGCGGCTAAATCTTTTTCTTCCCTGAATCTCAAATAGTACTGCTATACTTTATTGATCAGTACTAGTAATCGCAAAGATGATTCGCCTCAAGTATGGAAAAATCTGACTCGTCACGACTACAATGCCCAATTGGTGAAATAGATTGCCGGTGGCTTGATGAGATTGAAAAATTACGCCAACAGGTCCTCGATCTTTCAGACCTGGTATCCACCGACGCGCTAACCGGGGTTTACAACTTTCGCTACTTTCGGAATGTGTTACAGGTCGAAATGGACCGCTCGAAACGCAGTGGAATACCCACCACCCTGGTAATGGCTGATCTCGATCATTTTAAGAGTATCAACGATGACCAGGGTCACGAAGCTGGAAACCATGCGCTCAAACATGTCGCCGCAATTATCCAGCGGGAAATAAGAACAACCGATAGCGTATGTCGTTATGGGGGCGGGGTATTCGCGATGATATTTCCCGAAACCCATCTCAACCTGGCGGTCAAGGTTGCCGACCGCATCCGCGAGACAATTGCCTTCACTCCGCTTGTACATAACCAAAGCGAAATCAATTTAACCGTGAGTATGGGCGCCAGTGTTTATATGAGAACCAGTATTCTCGATATTGAATTGTTTGTCGATTCGGTTGACAAATACATGTATGAAGCCAAGGAGTCCGGCCGTAATTGTATTTGCCATATCGACTATGCGGAACTGCGTAAAGTCACCGAAATTGGTACGCATGAATCTGCCATGCTATTCGGCAAAGATTAGTTCGACCAGTCCCGGCTATGGGGACTTGAATGCATGGCCAGTTACGAATCCAAAAATAGCCTCCATATTAAGGTCGGCGATAAGACGGTCAGTAGCCTCCATCCCATGTTCGCGTTGCACCTCGGCGAGAATCAGCTTCGCCGAATTGCGGTTATATCCCTGACCGATATACACCTGAACTTCGAGTAACTCGCGGGCTTTCTCAAGCGTCATGATTTTTTATCTAAATCTCGAATGCCTCGAGTTTCCGGTCGATCAGTTCATTTTTCAAAACCACGTATTTCGGCATGCCACGCTCATCATAATCGGGATAAGCTTCGCCCTGTATTAACGGATACAGATATTCGCGGCAAAGATCAGTGATGCCAAAGCCGTCGTCCGAGATATAGCTCATGGGCATCAATTTCTCTACATTCGCGACCTCGGAAAGATTAGCGCTGCCGATCTCCCAGCGATAGGGCTGGTTAGATACGCGATCGATGGTTGGCATTATCGAATTCTTACCGTCGAGCGCCATTTCCACGCCGGACTTGCCGAGTGCATATGCCTGCTCCAGGTCCGTTGCCGAGGCCAGGTGGCGCGCCGCGCGCTGCAGATAGTCAGCAACCGCCCAGTGAAACTTGTAGCCGAGATCCTGTTTGATTATATCTGCGACTACCGGTGCCGCGCCGCCAAGTTGAGCATGTCCAAACGAATCGCGGGTACCCTGTTCAGCGAGAAACTTTCCATCAGCATGTTTTGCACCTTCAGATACGACGATCGTGCAGTAACCGTGTTCCTCAACTTTGCGCCTTACCGCGGCCACAAATTTATCCTGGTCAAAATTAATTTCGGGCAGCAGCAATAGCACGGGAATACCATAGTCTTCAACCAGGCCACCCGCCGCGGCGATCCAGCCGGCATGTCGGCCCATTACTTCCAGGATAAAAACTTTGGTAGAAGTTTTGGCCATAGAGCGAACATCAAAGGAAGCCTCGAGAGTGGAAACTGCGATATATTTTGCCACCGAACCAAACCCGGGGCAGTTGTCGGTAATCGGTAAATCATTGTCTACTGTTTTAGGGATATGAATTGCCTGTACCGGGTAGCCTAATTTTTCTGACAACTGAGAAACCTTGTAACAGGTATCGGCTGAGTCACCGCCGCCATTGTAAAAAAAATAACCAATGTCGTGTGCCTTGAATACTTCGATCAGGCGTTCGTATTCCCGCCTGTTTTCTTCGAGACCCTTGAGTTTGAAGCGGCAGGAACCAAAAGCGCCGGAAGGCGTTTTCTTCAGTGCGGCAATATCCGCGTCCGATTCCCTGGAGGTATCGATCAATTCCTCGGATAGGGCGCCGATAATGCCATTATGTCCTGCGTATACTTTGCCGATGCGGTCACTGTGTTGCCGGCAGGTTTCAATTACTCCGCAGGCCGATGCATTGATGACAGAGGTGACGCCGCCAGATTGGGCGTAAAAAGCATTTTTTTGACTCATAAGGTATTCTCCATCTGCAAAAGCTGCCTGTGGTCGGCAACAGTAATTCCTGGTTCGTCAATAACAGGCAACCAGAATGATGTCTATTTTGATACAGGGCATAATAGAGTTCAATTACCCAGATGGGATAAAAAAAGGGTAGAAGAACCTGCTACCCTTTTAAATTGAACCTCAGTTGATTTAAATATGAACTCAGCTATTGGCTTATCCCAGCAAAGGCGCAATCACGAGGCTGACGATTGCCATCACGTTGATCAGGATATTCATCGATGGGCCAGAAGTGTCCTTGAAAGGATCGCCTACTGTATCGCCGACCACGGTCGCAGTATGCACGTCTGATCCCTTGCCGCCGAGGTTGCCTTTTTCGACATATTTTTTTGCATTGTCCCAGGCGCCGCCGGCATTCGCCATCATCAGCGCCATCAGTACGCAGCTCAGTAGTGCACCCGAGAGCATACCGCCAAGTGCTTGCGCACTGATAAGAAAGCCAACTAGCGGCGGTGCACTGACTGCAATCACCCCGGGTACTATCATTTTTTTCAACGCCGCGGTGGTAGCAATATCGATGCACTGGGCAGTATCAGGCTCTGCTTTGCCTTCGAGTAAGCCATCGATTTCGCGAAATTGACGGCGAATTTCCTTGATCATTTCAAAAGCAGCATCGCCAACAGCGGTCATCGTAATCGAGGCGATCACAAATGGAATAACGCCGCCGATGAAAAGACCGATCAGTACTTCCGGGTGATTCAGTTCCAGTCTGAAGTCGGGTATGTTGGCCGCTACGGTTTCGATAAAGGCGGTAATGATGGCGAGCGCTGCGAGTGCTGCGGCACCTATGGCAAAGCCCTTGCCGATCGCTGCGGTGGTGTTACCGAGCTCATCCAGTGAATCGGTGATCTTGCGGGTTTCCTCGCCGAGGCCAGCCATTTCAGCAATACCGCCGGCATTGTCTGCAACTGGGCCGTAGGCGTCGATCGCCATCGTAATGCCGACCGTTGCGAGCATGCCGACTGCCGCAATGCCAACACCGTAAAGGCCGGCGAAATGACTTGCTATTGCGATAATGCCACAAATTGTCAGGACAGGCACGGCAACCGACTGCATGCCGATCGCAAGCCCGCTTATCATCACTGTTGCGGCCCCGGTTTCTCCAGATTTCGCAATGTGCTCTACCGGCTTACCCGCGGTGTAATACTCTGTAACCAGGCCAATAATAATACCGCCGACTGCTCCAGCGATAACCGCCATCCAGATTCCCGAGGACAATCCGAGCATGGAAATGACAAAATAGGCGATCGCGATAAACAGGATTGAGGAACCCATAGTACCCATGCGTAGTGCCTTTTCGGG